>NZ_SJPG01000001.1:4452727-4630227 GCF_007859715.1 Rubinisphaera italica | reverse complement strand
ACTCACTTACGGTGGGAGTAATCGTACAATTGGATTTCAGCACCAAACGTTGTTCAGCCATGCGCGAGCTCGTGCGATTGCCAAAGGAGTGACTGATCTCTATGACTATGTGTTCGATAGACAGAACGCGTTATTTGTCCGGCCAACTCTCTGGTCGACTCTCGTCTATCTGCGATCTGTGTCAAAGCAGGTTTATCAACTCCAGATCAATAAACTCTGTTCGGGACAACTCAGGCTGCATATTCAACATCTGATTATGGATTTTCTGGGGCAGCTTAACGATCCCGATGATTTTGAAGAGGTACAGTTCGTAAATTGGCTGGAAGATGATGACTTCCGTCGCCGGGCTATTCGAGCGATATCAATGAGTGAAGGTTGGTTTCAACGGTTTAAGGATCAGTGCATCTCTGAATTTCTTCAAGAGTCTGGTGGTCTTGAATGGGAATTGGTGGGATTACTGGTGAACGCGATCAGTAGAAATCCAAGTGATACTATTGAGTTGCTGAAATCTCACTGGCTGAATGACACAACTAAAGATGAATTGTCAATTCGGATCTTCGACCACCTTACAGAATGGGCTGAAGAACGAGTTAAAATCGTCTGCCGGATGATAGAGCGGTCGACTCTTTCACAACATCATGTTTCAGGTATTGCGTCTGTTGTTTCTGAGTATGAACCTGATCTGGCGCCGCGAATACTGGGGACTCAATTTCGAAAAGATTTGCAACATGCCCTCACTAAAGACGAGCCAACGAAGCCTGATTTGCCGGAATGTTCAAGTATAGCTGATCATTTGGCCGCAAAAATTACACTTCATAGTAATGATGCCGTTAGGAAATTGCTGGAAGCGAATGATGGGTTATACAACATGCCCGAAATTGCAAAGGCGGCTCCTCATGCTTTTTTAAGTGAATTCTGGCCAATGTTTATTGATGCCATCGAACCGACTCTGACTGAATCTCATCATATTTATCGTGCTTACAGGTTATCTAGGAGTGTTTATTTTGATTTTGATAATGACAGTCATCGTCACATGCCGTTGTTTGATGCCCTGCAGGATAGTTTGAAAGAGTTGGGTAATGGAGACATTGTCGCATTCGAGAATTTCGTTCGGAATGCAATGCAAATTGATTCAATGCTGGTACAAAGATTACTATGCCGGGCTCTTGTCGACATAAAGCAAACACCGGTTGAATTCGCTTTAGAATATCTGATTGGTGATCCTAGACGACTCGCTATTGGCGACCACGTTGACCACCCTGGCGACTCGAGGAGGCTGATCGCGAAGATTTCACGAGATCTGAATCAAGAACAGATCATTCTTCTTGACGAAGCAATCAACAAATGGTCGGAGTATCACGCTCAGATTCCCGATGAAGATGCAAATACTCGTTTTAGTCGTAGAAAGTGGGATCGAGAACTAAAGCTACGACTTCGTGCCGCAATACCATTTGAATTGATGACTCAATCAATGCGATCTAATTTTGAAGCTGAAAAAGTGGCACTGCATCAGACTGGTCTTGAAATCCGTAATTCACGTGCGTGGATGTCTCAAGTTGAAAGCCCAATGTCAGCAGAGCAAATGGCGAAAGCAGCTGATCATGATATTCTCAAATTGTTCGATGAGCTTACAGATCAAACGGAATGGAATCATCCACGTCGACCTCTTCAAGGAGGTTGTATTGAAGCCTCAAGGGAACTCGCAGAGATGACGAAAAAGCGACCTGACCGTGGGATTGTTCTTGCGAAACAATTCAGGCGTGAAGATCAACAAATGCCAGTGAGTTATATCGTTCGTGGTCTGGGTGAGTCCGAAATATCCTCGGACGAGTTTTTTAAGTTGATTACAGAACTAGATTCACTTGGTTTTGATTCGCATGATTTTCGAGATGCAGCAGCGATAGCGTTTGGAAAACGGCTGGATCATTTGGATGGCTTACCAGACGAGATCTGTGATTTGCTAACTTCTTGGTTAGTGAGTTGGAAGTATTCGGAACCGACATCACAAACATTCGAGGGGGATGATAAAGATAAAGAAGGTGAAAGTAGTATTCTGTTCGATCTAAGTAGTCTGACAAGCATTCCCCACGGGTCCTATAGTATACTCAATGCTATTGCGTACGGACTAATGCGGAAAAAGCCCCCAAGTAGCGATAATTGGCTTGTCGTTCTTGAAGACCATTTGGAACGTGAGGATGATCCGAGAACATGGCAAGTTCATGCCTATGCCTTTCCCATGCTGTGGCATTGTGATCAGTATCGTTCGGTTGCATTTCTGCAAAAGTTTTTTGAAAAATATCCGAGTGTTCGTGATTCCTGCTCTGGTGTGATGGTGGTTGCCAAGTTAAGAGATTTTCTGGGTGAAACGGTATTCATTCAGTTTTGCAATCAATTGGAAGTCAGTGAATGGGTGATGGGTAAACAGGCGAAAGGCGAGTTGATTGGTCTGAGTTATCTTGTGCAGGATGGCTACAACCGAGTTGATACTGAGGTGCTGGAATCTGTTCATTTGGGGTCGCAGGTGGATGCGAAAATTTTAAAAGGCATTGCATTTATGGCGGCTAACTTATGGAAGGAGGTCAAATGCCGACCGCGTGCGACTGAACTATTTGAAGTGCTTTCGAAGCATGACGATGAGCAAATTTCTTCTGCACTTGCAGAGGTGTTTCTTTTTGCACAATTTAAGCCTAACCGTTATTCGCGGCGAATCCTTCACGCGACCCTAGCAAGTCCTCAGTTGATTCAGAATGTCTCTGCCCATCACTTCGCAGATTTACTTTCAGATTTTGTCGGTACTGATCCGAAATTGGTTCTTGATCTTTCGAATGCCTTGTTGGATCAGTTGGACGCTGATCAAGAGCAAGTCTATCGCAGAAACTTCGACATCTCTGATGCCGCGTTCAACAGTATTGCAATGGCTTTGCAGCGCATGGGGGAACCCTTGCGATCGCAGGGGTTAGATTTATTTGAACGCATTTTGACACTGGGTTTCTCGGCTCCGGCTCAAGCATTACGTGAACTTGATAGTCGACCAGTCAATGTTGTGAAGCCCGTTCGTAGACGGCGGCGGACGAGAAATTAACCTTTTCGAACTCTTATTATTTATGCACAAGTGATATTACCACATCCATCACTTCGTTCTGGTGGCTTTGTTTCGTTTCAGACTTATTTAGCCGTGATCCATGGATGTGTTGCGACTCAATCCTGTTCGTAGCGAAAATATTTTGAGGCTGACAGTGTATCCATTCTGTTTGATCGCTGTGGCTGGGATTATTTTAGCCTTTTCTTTGCTTCGCTCGGAGGATGTTTTCAAGGTGATTTTCTGCTGTGTTGACTCTTGGGAATGGGGTTTCTGGGGCTGAGACATTCAGAAACGGGCAGAGTTTTTCCCAGCCTTCTCCGTTGGGGATGTTGATTTCCAGATAACGGGTATGGGATGTCAGCTTTTGTCGGACGGATTGCAGATGCTGGTCGTACATTTCTCCCCATTTGATGGTGTTGATTTCTGTTAACCCAGGCTTTTGGAAGTAGCGATTAGACAGAGCATTGATGATGCGGCTCTGGATCCACTTTTCTCGATCTCTCATCGTGAAGATCAGGAATGCATCTGGAAAATGTTCCAGGATGACTTCGATGTGCTGGCCCCAGTTGCCATCGACGAAGGCATCGAATTGTTCCAGATCGGAGTGTCTCTTGTCGAGTATCAATTGTTTCAGAATTTCTTCTTCCCGTTGATACTGGTGCATTGATCGGTAGCCCAACTGTTTGAGTGCTTGATGCAGGCTTGCTGTGCCTGCTTTATCGAAACCGACTTTGAAAATTTTCATGGGTTTGTTTCTCGCTTGTGTGATCTGCTGAATTTGTAGATTCGCCATTGGCGTTTGAATGCCTTCTCAGTCTCAAGCGGAACTGGTGCGCGTATTCGCGCATCGTCTTCATGGAATATGCAGGGCTCTTTCTTCCCGAATTATTCAATGAGGTCAATTTATGCTGGGTTTGGTGACGTGTTATTTCAATCCGTGTCGGTATCAAAATATCCGAGACAATTATTTTCGATTCCGAAAGGGATTGAATCAGCCGATTACGACGGTCGAGTTGTCGTTCGATGATCATTTTGAAATTGAAGATGCGATTCGGATACGTGGTCAGGCGGAGAATCTTCTCTGGCAGAAAGAGCGGCTGCTGAATATCGGAATTCAATCTCTTCCATCTGCTGTCGACAAAGTTGCCTGGTTGGATGCGGATATTCTCTTTTTGAATTCCGAGTGGTTTCGACTGACCGAGCAGGCTCTTGATGAAACGCCGGTTGTTCAGATGGCGGAACAGATTCTGCAGCTGGATGAAGCGGGGGGATTGATCCAGCGGCAGGAAAGTCTGGGGTCTGGCTGGACGAGCGGCAAGATGGCTCGCCCCCGGCATCCCTGGTTTCATACGGGTTTTGCCTGGGCCTGCCGACGCGATTTTCTGCCGGAGTCGGGGCTTTACGATCAGGATGTGATTGGTGGAGCGGATGCGGCGATGGCGTTGAGTTGGGTGGGCCGTGGAGCTGAGCGAATGAATCGGGAACGGGCGACGCAGGGCATGCTCGATGCGTTCGGGAATTGGGAGCAGTCATTTGCTGAGCAGTCGCATGGAAACCTGGGCTGTATTCGTGGAGATCTGTGCCATTTCTGGCATGGAAAGAAATCAGGCCGGATGTATGTCGAGCGGATGGACTGGCTCAAGGCAGATAATTTTGATCCTGCAACGGATATCGAAAAGGATTCAACCGGCTTATGGAGATGGTGTTCGGAAAAGCCTGAGATGCATCGTCAGGTGGCGGCTTATTTTTCGCGGCGCAACGAAGATGAGTACTTACAGAGGGAGCAATCGGGCTCCATTTTGAAACCGGTCTGGCTGAAGAAAACGAAAGAGAACACTATAGGATGCAGTGCCTGTGAAGAAGGTTTACGACGACGAAAAGAGCAAGAGAAAACTGAGCAGAGAACACGGAATGTCACGAAATGGTCGGTCGGTGTGACAACAGCTCCCCGCGAGCAACCGACGCTGGAGCGATCGTTAATCAGTCTGGCCGAAGCCGGCTTTGAAAGCCCAAGGCTCTTTGTCGAGCCGGGAACCGAAATTCCCGGTAGCCATTCAAAGTTATCGAGTGAATAGTGCCTTACTGGTTTGCTCCGATGGAAACTTCTTCGAAAAATTCTGCGCAACTAACAGTCTTAGAGTGAGGCAGGAGTGCACTGCCATTCAAAAATTTAGCGAGTTCATTCTCACAAGGTTTATTCAATGAAGACAAGTATTTTGATTGCTGCCCATAATGAAGGTGACAATTTACTAAGGACGGTCAAGTCCTGTAAGGAATCAATTCACGATCTGGACTATGAAATTGTTATCGCCGACGATGCCTCTTCGGACCATGCCGTTGAAGAGGTTTTGGCACGCTTTCCTGAGATTCAGGTTGTCAGACACGCAACGCGTAAGGGGGCTTCGCCAACAAAACATGCCACGACAACATTGGCAAGTGGGGATGTTTTTGTGTTTCTGGATGGGCATACTAAGCCGACGCCGGGTGCTATTGCTCGGCTGGTTGAAGATGTTCAGCTTCATGAGGGACGGGCCATTGTTGTACCGGCCATTGCCCAGCTGGATCAACGAACCTGGGAAAACAGCTCGCATTTGATTGGCTACGGCTATGGTATGAATGTGGCCAGTATGAAAACGTATTGGCTGGCTCGATCTGAGATGCGAACCCGCACTACTGCTGGGCGATTGTTCTTTGAATCGCCGAGTCTGATCGGTTGCTGTTTTGCGATGCATCGGGATCTCTATGCGGAAATTCTGGGGATGGATTCCGACATGCAGCAATGGGGTGTGGAAGACCTCGACCTGGGGATGAAAGCCTGGCTGTTTGACGCGCCGGTACTCACGGATGCCGAAGTCGTGATTGGTCATCGCTTTCGCCGTACCTTTGATAACTTCACTGTCGTGCATGCCCATATTCTGGCGAATGAACTTCGGTTTGCTCGCAAGCATTTCGAAGATCGCGCCTGGAAGCAGTGGCTTAATGCTCGTCGTTCCTCTATGCCAGTCAATGCCTGGCAGGCAGGCTGGGATCTTTTCGAGACGAACCTTGCCAGTATCGAAACGGAAATGAATTCGCTGCAAAGTCGCCGAGTTCATGATGAATACTGGTATGCAGAACAGTTTGGTTTGAACTGGCCTGGCCGCGATGCAGAGTCTGTTCCAAGAGGATTGGCAATGATGCAGATGTCTGGCGGGAATCCAAGTGAGATGCCTTCGCCGGAGCCTTCGGTTGAGCCGAGTGAAGGCCCGAGTCCATGTCCTGGTGACAATGCATGTCCTGAAGCGAGCATTAAAGAAATTGTTTACGACCCAAAAAGAGTATTGGCTGGGCATGTTCAAATACTGTCTTTAGAAGCAGAATATGATAATCCTACAGATAGTGAATTCTGTAAATTCAATGATGCGAATGTTATGTGGACGATCGCATCTGTTACATGGAAAAAGGGGCATAATGACATTCCATCTGCTGAAGCTTACCGTCCAAATACAACAATGCTAGACGGGAACTCCTTTAGTTTCGCTGCAATCTTTCCCAAGCAGGGATTATGGGAGGTTGAAGTTGAATTAAAAGTAATTTGGAATTCAGAAAACAAGGAAGCCGCAGATGCTGCAGAATGTTCTTGTCAATCATGTGAATCAATTGTAAAATCAAAGTTCCGTTTTGTAGTCGTAGACCCAAATCAAATTGATATACAGATTACAGCATTCATTCCTTTTCCTCATGTGGAGGCACCACTATATGGTACATTTGAAGGTGATGGAAACGGTTTCAGTTTTCGTCGTGATTCATTCCGAATTCGCCATACCATACATATCAATCCTTCCTCAATACTTGTAACTGGTCCAACTTCAACGAAAAATGTTGGCGTAACCAGGAGTTATGATCCTGCTACTTCGATTGATCCTGTAACAGGCGAGTTGACGCCAGCAGCCAAGGCTGACATGGTAAAAGGTGCGCCAATGATGATTGGTGGATTCAATTTTGAAATGCACGGGTTTTGGGTTCGAACAGTTCGTGTGGTGATTTGAATTGGTACTTTTTGCGAGGCCGGTTGTTCAACTCCATCACAGCCGCTTGAATATCCTCGGCTTTCAGTTTACGGAAATCGCTCCCCTTCAGGAAGTATTGCCGCAGAAGCCCGTTGGTGTTCTCATTCTGGCCGCGTTGCCACGGCTGGCGAGCCGGAGCAAAATAGATCGCACAATGCAGGGCTTGCTCCAACTCTCGATGACCCGAAAACTCACTCCCGTTGTCCGTCGTCAAAGTTCGAATCAATGACGATGGCAACCCCTCAAACGCAAACACCGAAGCCGCGTTCAACGTCGATGCTTTCTTGTCCGGCAGATAGCTCGCCACAAGATAGCCGGTCTTGCGTTCGACATGCGTGACAATGTAGCCGGTCCCCTTTTGACCCTCGATGGTATCCGATTCCCAGTGCCCGATCCGCGAACGATTGCGTGCAGAAACCGGTCGCTGATCCATTGGCTTTTTGGTCGGGTCGCATCGTCTGGAGATCCCTGTGCCGTAGCGTTTGCGGCGTTTCTTTCTCGATTGACGCAGCTGCCTGTAGATGTTGCCGCCCTGCTTTTTGTTTGCTTTGATCCAGGCGTAAATCGTCTCAATGGATATTCGCATTCTGGCCTCCCGAGGATGCAGTCGCAAGAGTTGACCTGCAATCTGTTCCGGCGACCACTTGAGAGACAACTTATCGAGCAGGAATTCTTTGAGCGGAGCGTGGTTGAGTTTCCAGGGGAGTTTGCAGAGTTGTCGACGCCGTCGCGCTTTGCGGTCGGCTTTCCCGGCGAAATACTTCCCGGTCGCATCCGAATTCCGCCGCAGTTCTCGGGAGATCGTGCTGGGGTCTCGGGATAACTCGCGCGCAATTTCTATTCGAGAGTGTCCCAGGGCGTGCATGTGCGCTATGGAATCACGTTCCTCAGCAGTAAGATGCGTGTGTGACATTCGTGATTTCTTCTTAGTAGGATTGATGGTCGTTTGGTCAAAACAAACCATCTCACGAATGTCACTCTTTTTCCATCAACCCGTGCATTTCAAAATTGAATCCACCTCATTAATAATGAGCGACCATGCTGATTGCTGCTGTAATAATGCTTGGTTCCACCAAGATGCTGTTCAATTCTCCAAGGTGACATGGTCTTGCAGAAGAAATCTCGTTTGGGGTCAAACGGACCATACTTGTACCGATTGCTGCCTCGTGGATAATTCAACTTGGGGCGTTTCTCACCAGTTTCCCGCAGTCGACGGTATTCATTGAAAAGTCTTTTCGTCTCCTTGGTGATAAGGTGGCAAATTCCATTTTCACCTTTAATTCCGCAATCAGACGTGTTGATCCAAGGCTTAAACGCTTTGAAAGTTGCTTTGGCGAGTGGTGAGATCATTTAGATTCCTCCTCGCAGATCCCATTCAGCAATGTGAGGATCAGACCAGATATTAAATTTCCAGTGATCCATGCGACAGCATCGCCATCATTATTAAGTATTCGGTAATTTACACCGTCCTCCGATTCTGAGACGAAGGGACCATTTATTAAATCTTTGAGTTTTTCCATACCTGTAGATATTCCTGACAAATTCATTCTTATACGAAATAATAGAGTATTCGCAGAAAAATATTTAAATAGCGATCAGATAAATTTCTGATTCATGTAAGAGACCG
Source organism: Rubinisphaera italica (assembly GCF_007859715.1). NCBI lineage: Bacteria > Pseudomonadati > Planctomycetota > Planctomycetia > Planctomycetales > Planctomycetaceae > Rubinisphaera > Rubinisphaera italica. The sequence continues at coordinate 4,621,469 of NZ_SJPG01000001.1, read as the reverse complement.
TCTAGGACGGTACCAGTTAAGAAAGTTTTTTCAGGTTGGTTCTATTGTAGCAAATTAAAGATAACGGTCAAAATAAATTTACGGAATCTAATCAAGGATGTCGAGTTCACCAACTTTCCGACTCGACAATTGGAGAGCTTCTTCACCGCTCAAATTGCTGATGTCGCCATGATACAATTTGGTGTCTGATCTAGCTCAACCTCTCAAGGATGCTGCCGAGTATTTTGGGGTGAAGTGTACCAAGCGTAAGAACAATCTGACGCTTGATCTCGAAGCCGAAAGCAAGGAAAAGCTGCTGCATAAACTCGCCAGTTATGCAGCAAAGTACGATGTGACTCGAATCGTGGCTGATTTCAGTTAGTCTTTTATCAAGAACAAAATGCCCCACTGTCAAAAGCAGTGAGGCTTTATTTGTTTTGTAAATGTCTGTCTGCACTTGGTGTGATTGCTAGAAGACTATTCCTTCGTGTTGTTCTGCGCATGAGTGACAGACAGTGCCATCAAATACATCTGATATTATCCATTCGGGAGGATTGGACTCCTGACAGTATTTGCAAGTTCTATATTTCGACTTGCGGTTTTTGCATTTTCTCTGAATCAATCGTCGTACTTCTTTGAGAATCTGTTCCATCGATTTTTCATGACAATCAACGATGGCTGTGTTGATGGGCCTTACAACAGGAGTGTGTGGCCCATTCCATCGAACACTGAACTCAGAGACTTTGATTTCCAGTAAGCCTAGATCGACGATGATTTCACCCGGATCGCCCCCAACAAGGGCTGACCGATACTCACTGAGATCTTCTCGATCGCCAACCATTTGTTGATTGACAGGCTCGGGCATGAGCCGTCGTATTTCTTTGTCGAGATTACCAAGGTGGTTATTCTCAAGTTCTTTTACAATTTCATTCAGTTCAAAAGTGGCTGTGTCTGGATACACTCGCCAACCTTTCCAGTCGCACTGACTACAGGCCCAATCGGGATTAGTCTCTATTATGCAACAGCCACCGAGTACGACTCGTCCTTCATCAATCTTTGATCGCATTTCATCGTCCATGGCAGGAAACCCATATAGGATGCTACCGACAGGTTTGAAACGACACTGAGGGCATCTTGCAGGTTTTCTTTTGAAGTGCGTTTTTACTGAAGCAGGATCAGATTCGGATGTCATTCAACGATCTTTCAGCCTGAGTGTTTAGACACTTCTTCCAGCCAGTAATGTATCAGGCTACTGGTTTCATGCATTTCTGGATCGTTTATGGCCCAGTTATTTGATGAGCTTCAGCTTGAAGCATCACCTCTAAATCAGCAAAATTCGACAAAATTCTAGGCAAAAGTGATACCACAAAAAATATGCATAAAAGTGATACCAATAAAAAAGCCTTGAAGCGTCGTAAAGTGTTACGCATCAAGGCTTTAGTAGTGGTCCTGACAGAACTCGAATCTGTGACCTCTTGCATGTCAAGCAAGCGCTCTAACCAACTGAGCTACAGGACCGGAGGGAATCGCGGTGCGATTGAGTGAAAAGTTACTTGGAATTGGTGGACTCGTCAAGAATGGAGACAAAAAACGTAACGTTCTGGTTCAATTTCCTTTTGATTTGTCATTGCAATCAATTTAATTGCTCCTGTTTCCCTTGATGATTGGTGCTATTGATTATTTATATTCAGAGATGGCCGTCTCAAAGTTTTTCGTGTCAGTCTCATTCAGAGGATAATCAGTTTCACTGAAACGCGTCCAGGCATTACGAATGCAGGCGTTTTCACTTCGCCAGCCGCTGCGTAAATGTAAACTTGACCTAAACAATCGATTGATCGTTGATGCCAGCCTTGATTTCAAGGGGGCAATGTCCGATAACCACTGCTGATCTGTTTTGCAGAGTTGGGTAGTTGAGATTGCCCATTTGCGTAGAAATTAATGTTGCCGTGGAATTTTCTGATGACACAGACCTGCTCTCGAATTGAAGCTGTTTTTCGTGAACGTGGCCCGAAAGGGCAGTTGGCGTTCATGCCGTTTATTGCAGCTGGGGATCCCGATTTGCCCAGAACGGGTGAATTGCTCAAAGCTCTGGCGGGGGCTGGTGCGGACTTGATTGAGCTCGGTTTTCCCTACAGCGATCCAATTGCTGATGGCCCGGTCATCCAAGCCTCCTATACGCGGGCCCTGGCTCAGAAAACGACCGTGGATGGCATATTCGAGATGGTTGGCTCTTTGAAACAGGAATCGATGCCGCCGCTGGTGGCGATGGTTTCCTATGCCATCATTTTTCGGCATGGAACGGATCGCTTCATTGAGCAAGCTTCACAGGCTGGCTTTAGTGGATTTATCGTGCCAGATTTGCCTTCTGAAGAGGCCAGTGAACTGGCTCCTCAAATGCAGGCAGCCGGCTTGGATTTGATTCAACTGCTGGCCCCGACAACGACTGCTCAACGAACAGAATCCATCGTGGCTCATTCCAGTGGATTCATTTACTGCATTGCTGTTTCCGGAACGACCGGAGAACGTGATCAGGTGGCGGGTGAATTGATCGAGCAACTGAAGAGTCTGAAACAGAAGACGAAGACTCCGCTGGCGGTTGGATTTGGGATCGGCAAGCCGGAGCATCTTGATCCTCTGCGTGGTGTCGCTGATGGGGCGATTGTCGGCTCGGCGATCGTGAAGCATCTTCAGCAGTTGTCTGATGGTGGGAAGAGCTTTGAAGAGACTCTTCAGGAGATTGAAGCCTTCGCCCGCAGCATGGCTGAGGCGGCTCATCAGGAGTAGATTTTATCAGCAATAGAAATTGCGATTCCAGTCAGTATGAGGAATAAGGCACTTTCTCAAATCCAACATTGCGAGGCAGGAGCATCTCTCAGAATTAGTATAATCGATGTGATTGTTAACCTCAGAAAGTTGCGGTGCTGGCGATTTTGACGCTCGTGGAGGTGACTTCATGCGAATTGCTGAGTGATTGCTGATTCATTCTTGCAATGTGAACCCACAGACTTTTAGATGTCAGCTTGCGAATACTGATTCTGAGGTTGCCTAAAGGTGGCCTCAGAGTGAACAATGGTCAAGAAAGATTACATAATTCCGTGAGCGACTCTCTCAAAATTGGACTGATTGGAGCAGGTCAAAACACCTGCCAAAAGCATATTCCCGGCTTACAGGCGATTCCCGGGGTGACGTTGCAAGCTGTCTGCAATTCGCACGAGGAATCGACTCGCAATGTTGCGAACCGGTTTGGAATCCCGGAGCAGTTTTCCGACTGGAAAGACGTTGTGAATTCATCTGACGTCGATGCGATTGTGATCGGAACATGGCCAAACCTTCACTGCGAAATCACCTGTGCTGCTCTCGAAGCGGGCAAGCATGTTCTGACAGAAGCCCGCATGGCGCGGAATCTTGATGAAGCAAAACAGATGCTTGACGCCTCTCGTCAACATGCGCAATTAACATCAATGGTGGTTCCCAGTCCATTCGGATTGAAGTTCGGTCCGTATATGGATTCACTGATCGAACGTCGCTTTCTGGGAGATTTGCGGGAAGTGGTTGTGATTGGTGCAGACGATACGCACTGGGATTTCTCCCAGCATTTGCATCCGCGACAAGATCGGGAATTGAGTGGAAATAATGTTCTGCATCTCGGCATTCTGCATGAAACTCTCAGTCGCTGGGCGCCTACGACAACACGCGTGATGGCTCAGGGAAAAATCTTTGAGACAGAACGTTCGCTGGAAAACTCTCCAGAGATGGCTAAAGTCACTGTGCCCGACAGCCTGCATGTGATGACGCAACTCGAAGGTGGAGCCCGCGGTATATATCACTTGAGTGGAATCTCTCTATTCGGACCGGGGCACCACATTCACCTGTACGGTACGGAAGGAACAATCAAATTACGGTTTGATTTGAAGTCGGGTCTGAAGGAGACGCTATTGTGTGGTCGGATTGGTGAAGATTCGATGACGCCCCTGGAACTGCCAGCAGAAAAGCTGGGAAAGTGGCAGGTCGAAGCCGACTTCATCGCGGCGATTCGTGGAGAAAAGCCGGTCACTCTCAATAGTTTTGAAACGGCCATGGATTACATGAAATTCACCGAAGCGGTGCACCAGAGCTATACTCAAGGCGTCGCGGTGGAAGTAGCGTCGCTGTAGCAAATAAAACGGGTAGGACAAGCTTCCAGCCTGTCTTTTACATGTGAACTCATTGTGACTGGAATGGAATGCTTTTAGACAATAGACAGACAGGATGCCTGTCCGACATTGTGCTTCAGTCGTACATTGTGTTTAAACTTTTTCAGGCCTTTCCACGATAGAGAACAACTGCCTGCGAGAACGTATCTGTTCAGTTCTGCCCCGGTAATGGTTCGTGGGCCTCGCTCATGATCGTCTCCATTTTGGAGACGATCTCAGGCTCTGCCTTGGCTAGATTATTCTTTTCATAAGGGTCTGAATCCAGATCATAAAGCTCGGTCTGCTGACCAGCTTTGCGGAATGCTTTCCAATCTCCCATACGGACAGCTTGAGTATCAATTTTCTGTTCGGTTCCCTTGCAGAATTCCCAGTACAGAGATTCGTGCTGCTGTTGAGATTTATGATCGCCCTTGAGTGTCGGCAGAAAGGAAATGCCATCGACTTGAGTGGGAACGGGTTGTTGCAGTAATTCAGCCATAGTCGGGAGCACATCCTGGAAGCTGCTCAGGTGATCTGTCGTTTCACCAGCTGAAATGACGCCCGGCCAGCGAGCGAGCATCGGAGCACGGATCCCGCCTTCGTGCATGTCCCGTTTATGTCCACGCAGGCTCCCGGTCGAATTCCAGAATGTGGGATCGTGTCCTCCTTCTTTATGAGCACCGTTGTCGCTGCTGAAGATCACGAGAGTGTTGTCGTCGATATGCAATTCGTTGAGTAAATCAAGTAGGGAACCGACTTCGTTATCGAGATTTTCCATCATCGCTGCAAAGCCTGCGATTGGATTCTGGACATCGGGGCAAGGTTCGCCGCCAGCCCCATACTTGCCGATTTTGCTATCGAATTGAGGAAAGACTTTCCGCCATTTCTCATGCAGTTCTTTGGGAGCATGCATCGCCGCATGAGGCACGGCTGTCGGAATATAGCAGAAGAAAGGGGTATTGTTTTTCGCGTTTTTTGAGATGAATATCCGGGCTCGATCCATAATCAAGTCGTGAATAAAAGTGCCCGGTTCAAGGGGAACTTCCCGACCATTGTCGACGACGCTGGTTGGATAATAGGTGTGAGCAATCGTCTGAGATTTCCAGCCATAGAATTCATCGAAACCGTGCGAGTTTGGATTCTTTGCTCCCGATTCATTGGTATGTCCCAGTCCCCATTTCCCGAATGCTCCTGTCGCGTAACCGGACGCTTTGAATAGTTCGGGGAGGACAGTCATTTCAGGATCGAGCTCCGCTTTCTTTTCGCCACTCACATTACCACGCAGATAACAATGGCCGGAATGTTGCCCCGTCATCAAGACGGCTCGCGAAGGACTGCACACGGTATTGCCTGAGTAATGGGCAGTGAATTTCAGGCCTTCTGCAGCCAGTCGGTCGATATTTGGAGTTGTCAATTTATCTTGTCCGTAGCATGACAAATCTCCATAGCCCAGATCATCGGACAGAATGTAGATAACATTCGGAGAATTCGCAGCTGGCAAACTGCTGCTGGCAAGAAGGACAACTGTTACGACAGAGAGGAATAATTTGATCATAGCGACCTCGCATATTCTTATTCATGTTGGGATCTCAGAAAATTCACAATAGCTTCCCAGGGTACCAGTGTCGAGTATCATCCCATTTTGCGCATTGTTCCCTACTGTCTCCAACCAGATAATCCTGTCAGATAATACGACTGCTGCGATTACGATTACAGCAGATTTCCTTTCTGAATTCTTCATCCGGGCTGCAAAGGACAGGACCACTCCAGTTGACTCAAACGGAAATTCTATGACTCTGGCATTGATAGAGAATTCATGGAATCTTTATTAAAACCGGCAGGTGGCAAGGGTATGCAAAGGGCAGGCAGCCAGAACAAAACCCTATATATCAAGGGGTATAATTCGATTTAGTGACTGATTGGAGATCTCAACATTACTCCCGGAATTCAACCAGGAGGTATTGAGTATTGTGAAGCATGCGTGATATCCTCAGCTCTGCTCAGTTTTACTGATCTCTACCAGTGATACAGGCAGAAATTTATCCCGTAGAGGGAAGTTTGTCATGAGATTCTGGCGATAAAACAATGAGGATATTTCAGGATCGTTGTTAAGCTATTGATCATCACATCTGTGGCATGCTTTCCCAACAGCAAATTCAGTGCTCAAGTCGAGTGCGAAGCGTTCACCGGTCACTCAAATCACAAAGGCTGCATAATGAAATCATTAGGACGATTGCTCACCATCCGTAATCATTCAAGTCGAGAAATCTCTCGCCGATACCGTCAGGGAGGTTCCAGTAGAGACGCGACTCAGATGGTGAGTGTGGAGTCGCTCGAATCACGCGTCGTCCTTTCCTGTTCATGTACAGGTGTAGGAGGAACGACAACTCTTCTTTCGACAAATGCCAATCCCGGAAACTCCGCACAATATGGCGATCACGTTGTTGCGAATGATCAGTTCGTAGTAGTTGGGGCTCAATTTGAAGACAGTACAACTGCAACGAATTCCGGCGTTGTTTATGTTTACGATGCCACCTCAACTTCAACGACTCCGCTGTTCGTGATTGAGAATTCTCAAGGCAACAGCAATGGCCTGTTTGGTAGCGATATTGCGATCGATGGCACGAATCTCGTTGTCGGTGCCCGGGGAACCGGCAAAGCTTATCTGTACGATTTAAGTGGCCCGACCCTCAATGGTCCTGTTGTGATCAGCAAGCCCTCGGGAATTCAGGGGCAATTTGGCGATTCCGTGGCAATTTCTGGAAATAAAATTGTTGTGGGCGATTACGCCAGCGACTTCTCCAATAAAGGAGCCGCGTATGTTTACGAGTTGACCATCGACACCAATACCCTGCAACAGCAGGTGACTCATCGGCTCACAATTACTAACCCCGGCGACAACAGTGTCCAATTCTCTCGGCAGAACCTGGCCATCTCCGGTGATACGCTTGCCATCGGAGCTTTTAATCAAGTCACAAATGGAACTTCAGGTGTTCAACGTGGTCGCGTTTATGTCTACGATTTGAATTTCAGCCCTTATGTGGCCACGCTGACCAATACAATCAACAATCCCAATATCGGAACCTCCGACAACTTCGGTTTTTCCCTGGATATTGACGGGGACACCTTAGCCGTCGGTGCTCAAACCAGCAGTGTCCTGGGGAGTGAAGTTGGACAAGTGCACGTTTACGATCTGGCGGGCAGTACAATCGCTCCGGTACTTACGATCAATCATCCTGAACCGACAATCGGTGGTCGCTTCGGAAGTGATCTGGCTCTTTCCGGGCGAACATTGGCGGTCTCAGCTCGACTGGCCGACCCTAACAGTGTGACCGATGCAGGACGGGCTTATCTGTTCGATCTCGACAGTGCAACTCCGGGTACGCCAACCAGCATCTTCGAGAACCCGACCCCAGCTGCTTTCGATACGTTCGGAACTGCAATTGATCTCACTGGAGATCTGGTTGTCATCGGAGCACCTACCGATGATACTCGCAGCGATCTGGGAGAAACGACAAATGTCAACGATGGAGCCGCCTACATCTTTGGATTTGGTTCTGTCAATAATCCTCCGACAATTGGCGATGACAGCTTCACGATCGAGGAAAACCGCAGCAGTGGCACTGTTGTCGGGACTGTCATCGGGAACGATGTCGATATTGATAATGTGCTGACGTACTCGATCACAGGAGGCAATACAGCCGGGGCTTTTGCGATTGATTCCATGACGGGTGAAATTACCGTTGCCAACGCATCAGCCATCGACTTCGAAACCAACCCCAGCTTTATGCTGACCGTGCAGGTGGAAGATCAATGTGGCGAGTTCGACACAGCCGATGTGACGATCGACCTGACCGATCTGGAAACCTCTCTCTCTATCGATGACGTGACTTTAATTGAAGGCGATTCCGGCACCGTCAATGCAATTTTCACTGTGACGAGCACAAATCGAATTGATGCCGGGTTTAGTGTCGAATTCGCAACCGCTGATGGCTCAGCTTCATTCGCAGATTATGTCGCACAGTCAGGAACGCTCAGTTATATGGGACAGGCTGGCGAAATGCAGTCCATCACAATTAAAATCACTCCCGAAGATCTTGCCGAGATGGATGAAGATTTCTTTGTGAATCTCTTCAACCTCGCCGGCTCGAACGATGTCACCATTGTCGATGCCAGTGGACTGGGGACGATCATCAATGAAGACTACGTCCCTGTCTCCGATGCCGGCGGTCCTTATGAAATTTCAGAAGGAGATGACCTGTCCCTCGATGCCTCGGCTTCAACCGATGCCGATTCGACTTCATTGACCTATCGCTGGGATGTCGACGGGGATGGCGACTACGATGAAAACATCACCGGAGCTACGCCCACTCTGACCAACGCTCAACTGGCCGCACTCGGCTTGAACGATGGGCCTCAAAGTGTGAACGTGACTGTCGAAGTGAGTGACGGGACGAATGTTTCTACTGCTCAGACAACTCTGACCATCAATAACGTGGCTCCGGATATTACCGTCCTCAATTCGAGCAACAGTAATTTCGACGACATCTCCGAAAGTGGCTATGTCACACTCGATGGATCGTTTTTTGATCCTGCCCTGAATGCCGACACACACACTGTGACTGTTGACTGGGGTGATGGCTCAGCCATCGAGTCGATATCTGTCGATCAACTTAACGATTCGTTCGCAGGTGGGCATCAATATGCAGCCGGAGGCATCTATACGATTCTGGTTACTGCCATCGACGAAGATGGAGGCACTTCTTCAACCTTGACGACTCAGGCAATCGTGCAGGGGATCAATGTGATCGACGGCGAGTTATTCATCATCGGTTCGGATAGTAACGATCTGGTTTTTGTCACGAAGTATTGGAACAGCTACCACATCCTGACGGCTTTCGGTGGATGCAATGTCAACTACGTAACGCAATCATCTTCGGGTATTAATTCTCTGACGATATTGACCGGGTCTGGTAACGATTACGTGAAGGTGGATAATCGCGTAAAAACTCCAACTCTGATTGATGGCGGAAGTGGAAACGACTGGCTCTCTGGGGGAGGCGGCATGACGGCCATCCTCGGTGGTTCTGGCAACGACATGCTCTACGGCAATAACGGGAATGATATTCTGATCGGCGGGCTTGGCAGTGATCTCGTTGCTGGCGGTTCTGGTCAGGATATTCTAATCGGCGGCACGACCAATCTGGATAACGATTATGCCGGCTTGATGTTACTGCTCGACACCTGGAATGGCGGCGGCTCCTTTTCGAGCCGTGTCTCTCTGGTCGCTGCCGAACTGGAAGTGACTGACGATGGTGAACGTGATCTCCTGATTGACTTCCAGGGACGCGACCTGTTCTTTGATGGCATGAACGATATTCTTCTGGGTGCCCGCAGGAGCGATGAAGTTCTTTAATCAGAATATGTCCACTGCAGTCGAAACAAGAACGGGATGAGCAGATAACGCTCATCCCGTTCTTTCATTTCGCAGCGACTTTAAAACTAGACTTGGTCTACTTTGGTTTTTGCAGTCGGGAGGGATACAGGACACTCACTGGAGAGCCCTGAGCGTAGAGCACATTGTGAGGTTGCTGATCGTTGAGGAAGGAAAATTCTTTTCCGTAATTGGTGGCGTAGTCCACATTGATCTCATACTGTGTGACTTCGCAGCAATTCCACTGGGGATGCCTGACCTCATACTCGAGTGTGTAGTTTGGGGCTTTTGCATACCCCCAGTAATGTTCTGTAATAAACTCACTGATGGAATTGTTCGCAGGGAGAGTCAGTTCGGATTCGATCGTTCCAGAGATCGAGTTTTTGACTTTGTTCATCCAGGAATAGGAATGGTGCTTGTCTTCATTGCAATGATCCATAGGCAATGTGACATAATTTTCATGGAACAGTGTATTGGAAATGAATGGGATCGATGCTTTCGGAACGATCTCCTTAATAAACGTCACAGCCCGAATCGAGGGGTCTTTGTCGGGAGCGACATAGAATCGCAAATTGACTTCTTCAAAGGATTGATGAAAAGGAATCGGTATTCCTGCAATACTCATCCGATTGAACAGAAACGCAACCAGACTCACATAGACCTGGCCGTCAAAGGCATCAAGTTTCGTTCCTTCAGGAACAAACGGCTGCAAAACCTCTGGCTCGACAACATAGTTTGCCAGTAATAAATGCTCCCAGCGTGCGGATAGAAAATTCATAAGTCAGCGATTCGTTATTGGAAATGATAATCTCTACTTTATAGCAAATACGAAAATCACCTGCAGGGTTCAGCAAGAGCAAACTCAGCGTTTAGGACATTTGGTGCCCATGCGACAGCAGAAACCATTTGAAAATGCTCTAACTGCTGCTCATCATCGCTGGGTTAGGGTAGACCTCGACAATTATGATTGCGTGATCAGTTCCAGTTTGATCATGCCATCGCGTAATCGTCAGCTTCTTCGCCGTTCTGGACAGCTTCCCATTGCTCGGGTGTGTAGAGGACTTCGCGCGCCTGGGAGCCGTTGTACTCGCCAACGATGCCATCCTCGGCCATGTAGTCGATCAATCTTGCACCGCGTCCGTAACCTACACCCAAGGCACGTTGCAGCAGTGAAACCGAGCCGCGACCTTCGCGAACGACAACTTCAATCGCCTGTTCGTAAAGTTCATCGCGATCTTTAATCGCTTCCATACCACGCTGCACGCCACCACTCGATTCCGATGTGACCTGCGAGAGTTCCGTTGAATACTCGGGTTCATGTTTGCCGAGGAATTGAATCACGCCGTTCACTTCATCATCGCTGACATACGTTCCCTGGGCCCGGCTCAAATTACTTGTGCCCGGTGCGAGGTACAGCATGTCTCCATTACCGAGCAGACGTTCGGCTCCCATTTCATCGAGCACAACGCGGCTATCGGTTCGGCTGGCGACCTGGAAGGAGACGCGAGCTGGCAGGTTCGATTTGATCAAACCAGTAATCACATCGACCGTCGGTTTTTGCGTTGCCAGGACCAGATGAATGCCGACCGCACGTGATTTCTGAGCCAGACGAATAATGTGTCCTTCAGCATCTTTGCCGGAGGTCATCATCATGTCGGCCATCTCGTCGGCGATGATCACGATGTAAGGCATCTTTTCCGGAACCTGATCCGCTTCAATCGATCCGGCTTCAACGCCCATCTTTTTCAGCACCGCTTCACGACTCATTTTGTTGAAGCCATCCAGGTGTCGCACGCCGCATTGAGCGAGAATTTCGTAACGCTCTTCCATCTTGTCGACTGCCCATGCGAGCACTGCTTCCGCTTTTTTCATGTCCGTAATGACCGGATTCATCAGATGCGGAATCTTCATGTATGGCGAAAGCTCAACCATCTTCGGATCGATCATTAACATCTTGACCTGCTCTGGACTGCGTGTCATCAGCAGCGAGAGGATCAATGTATTCAGACAGACCGACTTACCTGTACCGGTTCGACCGGCAATCAACAGGTGAGGCATTTTCGCCAGATCAACAGTCATCGCGCGACCGGAAACATCTTTGCCTAAGAAGAGAGGCAGACTCATTTCTGCATTCTCTTCGGCACTGGCTTCAATCAGTTCCTTCATGCGGACCATCACCCGCTTTTCATTCGGAACTTCAACGCCAACGGTATTCTTACCGGGAATTGGAGAAACAATTCGCACTGCTGGAACCCGCAGCGCAATCGCCAGATCGTCGGCCAGTGCCGTCACTTTCGAGACGCGCAGACCCGGTTCCAGATCAAGCTCAAATTGCGTGACCACCGGACCGGTATCGATCTCGGAGACCTTCACATTCAGATTGAATTCCTGAAATGTTTTTTCAAGAGTCGCAGCTGCGATCTGTGCCTTTTTGGCAAGCAGATCATACGGAAACTCTTCAGCTTCCTCGAGAAGCTCGAGAGGCGGTAATTCAAAAGGGACCGCATCAGCTACTTCCTCCTCGACAAGTTCGCCCCGTTTCGCATCGTGCGAATTTGCGGGTGGATTCACTTTGAAAGGAAGCGCAGAGTCTTCTTCATCCTCATCGTAAACCTCTGAAACCTGCTCATCAGGAGCGGCAGCTTTTGCTCTTGGCAAAACCGTTTGTCTCACAGGAGCTTCGCACAAGGGCATGTCGAGCAGTGTCTGCTTTTCAATTTCTTTTGTGTCCGGTTGGGCAGGTCGGATTTTTGCCAGCAGCAGCGTCATCGGCAACAGGAAAAACTTTCTGATGATTGCCATCGCGAACAATTCTGCCGAAAGCATCAGTCCGGCCAGCATAAGTGTCATCAGGACAAGTGTTGAGCCGACCATGGAGAATTTCTTCTCCAGCATTAGCACACCCATCGCACCGACACGTCCTCCACTGCCGTAGAGACCGGGATTTCCCAGAGCTGGCAGAAACAGATTGAGAGCCGTCGCGGCTGAAAAGACGATGAAGCCAATGCCAAGTCCACGCAAAAATAAATCCTTAACGGGACGTGTGGAGAAGAGGCGTAAATCGAAAACGATGGCCGAGACGATCAGGATATAACAGGCGTAGCCGAGACTGTTCATGAACAGATTGGCAACGCGTGCCCCCATCGGGCCACACAAGTTAGAAACGGTCTCTGCCAAAGGATAGACAGCATTTGCCGGAGCATCGAGCGGATCATAACTGATCAAACTGAGCGCAACGAACAGCAACAGGGCAAAGAGCCCCAACGCTGCCAGATCAGTCTTTAAACGCTCGTAATCAATCATGGTTTCACTAATATAAGTAGGACAGGCTTCCAGCCTGTTTATTTTTGATTGAGATTGACAATTCATCGTGGGTGGCGGGGGCACTCCGCTTCAGTGGAAACCCCCGGAATGTTCGATTCGGGGGCTTCTCTTCGAGAGCGCCACTGCTACCCGTTGATATTTTATTCAGACAGACTGCAAGCCTGTCCTTCTCTGTTTTATTTATTAATTGAAATTGCGGGTCCAAAGATCAACGACCGGGGGCGGACCTCCATGCTGCCGCCCCCGTTTCGCTGCTATGACATCCGTGCAGAGCACAAATCGAACGAGCCTCAACTCATCATCAGGGATCATCCTCCAGATTATTCCCCCTTGCGTGACGATGTTTATGAGACTCTGACGTCCGAAGTTCACTCGCGGCCTAAACGGTAGTGATGCGACAGGATAGAAGTGTCCTCATCAGTTACAGTCGGATCGCTACGAATGACACGAACCAATACAATCTCAACACAAACCTATCACACATTTCGCGGCGTGTCGTAAATTTGCAACATTCACATGATGTTTTTTTGCATCGCTCTGTTAAGTGATAACGGTTCTATCAGTTCGTTACGCTGGTTATACCGATTCTACGAGTTCAGCTGCTCATTATGGGTTTCTCTAGCGGGGAGACCTAAAACTCAACGAGTGAATTCACAACTTCAAACAAAATCCATTGCAAAGCGAGTGGCAAAACGCGAGAATTTGCGGAAGTGCTCAATGTGTTGTGGTATGGGATCGGCTTGTTTTAATCCTACCGAGTCAAAATCACTGACCCCTCCTGCCCTTTCTCCAATCTGACCAAAGCGATCCCTGGATACTCCCGCTTCCAAATTGTTTAATGAACAAACCTTTCATGCTGTCCAATAAATGATGCAGATGATATGGCGATATATCACTTTTGACAAAACGTCGAAACGGAAATGATCATGCAGAAATTGTTAAGTCGATTTGGTCCAGCGATTATTGTGGCAGCCGTGGTGCTGGGACCTGGTAGTATTTTGACCAGTTCCAAAGTCGGCTGCGAATATGGTTACAGTATGCTATGGGTGATCGCCCTGGCTATATTGCTGATGATTGGTGCGACGGCTCTCTCGGCCCGGCTCGGAGCAACACTCGAGTTGACTCCCTGTCAGGAGTTGGCCCGAAGTCTCGGCAAACCGGTTTCCATTCTGATTGGTGTGATTCTGTTTCTGGTCGTCGCTGCGTTTCAGTCCAGCAATAACATTGCTGTCATTGCCGCTCTCGATCCTCTGTTACCACAACCTTCCGATGAGTTTCCTGCCACCCAATTGAACTGGCTCAAAGCGGGCATACTAATCGGCATGAATCTGTTGATCGTGGCAACGCTTTATGGATTCAGCCAGTTGTATCAGAAGCTGGAAAAACTGATGATCGCTCTCATGGTCCTGATGATCATCGGATTCGGAATTAACCTGTTCATGGCACAACCTGCGATTTCCGATGTCGCCAAAGGCATGATTCCCTCGCTTCCGAAAGCATCTGCAAATGCGTCCACAAGTGATTCCTATCTGGCAATTCTGGGGATGATCGGGACGACCTTTTCGATTGCCGGAGCCTTCTATCAGGCATACCTTGTGCGTGAAAAAGGCTGGTCCATTAAGGATGCTCAAACAGGACTGGCTGACTCGATTACGGGCATCGCAGCTCTCGGTTTAACAACGATGATGATCATGTGCACCTCGGCTGCAGTGCTGTATGGTCGTGTCGATCCGAAAGAGTTGAGCTCAGTTACCGATGTCGCCCGACAGCTTTCCCCTTTGTTTGGAGAGAATGCGACCTACCTCTTCATTGCTGGAATTTTCGCTGGAGCTTTCAGTTCGTTTCTGGTAAATGCCACGATTGGTGGTGTGTTGCTTTCGGATGGGTTGAACCTGGGAGCCTCGCTTGATCAAAAATGGCCGAAACTGTTTACTGTGTTGGCCCTGTTTGCCGGGATGGCTGTCACACTCGCCATGATTCTGGCGGATTGGAATCGCGTCACTCTCATTATTATTGCTCAGGCACTTACGGTATTAGGTGGACCGATCCTGGCGGCTTCGTTGTTGTATTTGGCGTTGTCGAAACGATACCGAAAAACCGTCGCGGCTCCTGCCTGGATGATTGCACTGATGGTGATAGGTTTTGTATGCGTTTCGATTGTTGCTGTTCGTACGGCAATTAACGTGAATGAGAAAATCAAAACTGAGTTCATGTCACCGAAAGTAGAGCCTGTTGCCAGTCTCAATGATTTGTCTACATTACAATTGAAACAAGTGCGTTCGAATTACAATTGTTGAATAAGAAACTGGACCGATGAACGAAGATTTCAAATCGCACCTGCAGACTCAGTTGTCAGAAATTAAAGAGGCAGGACTCTACAAATCCGAACGGGTGATCGACTCGCCGCAGGATGCTCATATCGATGTGGGCGGGAAATCTGTATTAAATTTCTGTGCAAATAATTATCTGGGGCTGTCGGATCACCCGGATGTTGTTGCAGCTGCTCGTGATTCGCTGGATCGTTGGGGATACGGATTGTCTTCCGTTCGATTCATTTGCGGCACTCAGGCGATTCATAAAGAACTGGAAAATAAGCTCAGCGAATTTTTGGGTACTGCTGATACCATTCTTTATACCTCCTGTTTTGATGCCAATGGAGGTTTGTTCGAAACGCTTCTCGGTCCGGAAGATGCAGTGATTTCAGATGCGTTGAATCATGCGAGCATTATTGACGGGATTCGTCTGTGTAAGGCGAAGCGATTCCGATATCAGAATAACGACATGGCTGATCTCGAAGAAAAACTGAAGGAGGCCCAGTCGGCTCGATTTCGATTGATTGCCACCGATGGTGTCTTTTCAATGGATGGGACAATTGCAAATCTCCCTGAAATTTGTGACCTGGCCGACAAATATAACGCGTTGGTGATGGTGGACGATTCCCACTCCGTCGGATTCATGGGAAAGCATGGTCGTGGAACTCACGAGCATCATGGTGTGATGAATAGGATCGACATTATTACAGGAACGCTCGGCAAAGCTCTTGGTGGTGCCAGCGGTGGTTATACTTCGGGTCGACAGGAGATTGTCGACTTGCTGCGACAGCGATCACGACCGTATCTGTTTTCAAATTCGGTCGCTCCACCGATTGTCGCTGCATCATTGAAGGCAATTGAATTGCTGCAGGCATCGACTGAACTGCGGGATCGACTCGCAGAGAATACCGCTTACTTCCGTGAGAAAATTCAGCAGATTGGTTTGACAGTTCAGCCGGGAGAACATCCCATCGTACCCGTGATGCTGGGCGAAGCCTCGCTGGCAGTGCAGATGGCCGATGCCTTATTGGAACGAGGTGTGTATGTCATTGGATTCTCGTATCCGGTTGTGCCTCAGGGAGCAGCTCGAATTCGCACACAGGTCTCGGCAGCTCATACTCGTGAAGACCTCGACTTTACAATTGAACAGTTTCAAGCCGTTGCTCGTCAATTGAAGTCTTAGAAGCAGTTTTCTAATTCGCAATTTATAATAGAATGAGGTATGACTCCTGGTAGGAAACCTGTTTTCAGAATGGAGTCGCCCTCACGAAAAAGGATATTATCAAGTTTAATCCTTCCGACCTATCCGATCAGCAATGGAACATGATTGCCGTCTATTTTCGCAGACCATCCAAACGTGGTACCCCACGACAATATCATCGTCGACGGGTGGTGAATGCGATTTTTTATCTTGTGTAGTCAGGCCGTCAGTGGCGGATGGTTTACCAACTGTTTTACCGCTGGCGGCAGTCTGGTTTATGGGAGAAGATACACACCGCTCTTCGCACAAAAGTCCGCAAACAGGCTGGTAAAAAGCCGACTCCTTCGGCAGCGATTATTGATTCGCAAAGTGTCAAGACCACTCATATCGCAGGAAGTGAAAGAGGCTACGATGCAGGCAAGAAAACCAAAGGCCGCAAGCGATACGTCATTGTTGATACCTTGGGAATGATTCTCGCTGTGGTCGTTCATGCCGCTGATGAACAGGATTACAATGGAGCCCCGCTTATGTTGTCCGCTTTGCGGGAAAAGATGAGACGGCTCAAAGTCATCTTTGCTGACGCCATCTATGGTTATAAGAACTTGCCGGAATTCACGAAATCAACACTCGGCTTTGACATTCAAATCGCGAAGCGACCAGCTGATCAGCCCAGAGGACAGTTTCCCATTCAGAAAAAGCGATGGATCGTCGAAAGGACATTTGCCTGGCTGGGATTGTACCGACGATACAGCAAGGACTACGAACTCAATCCGGAAACATGCGTGGCCCTAATCCAGATCAGCATGATTCTACTGATGCTCAAACGACTGCAGATATTCCAAGTAAGTCAGACCTCTTTTTGATGCCGCAACGGCGGTTCTTATGCAAGACAAACGACGATCTGTATGGGAAGCATCAGTCACTGAAGTGGATGCTCTAGAATTATTGCAAGTCATCGAAGACGGTTTCGCTCCCATACATAACAGCAAATGGGATGAGTGAATCGCATATTCAACATCTGAAGATGCAATCGTTAAATCCAGTAATGTTGTCTCCTCTCCATCAATCTCGATAGCGGCATTGAGGTCTAGCCCATAGGGGATATGATCGAGCGGTGCCTTTTTCTTTATTTGTCTTGCAAGAATTTTCATTTCAAGTTGGGAAAATTTTTCAAGTGAAATCTTCTCAGGATATAGCTTCCAGCGAAGTCGAAAAGACTTTGAATATTCCCACGCCTGTTTACCCACAGAATCGCGAATATTCCGATCTGCACCCTTTAAAACAAGATATTCCGATATTTCCTCATCTTCGACGGAAAGATGCAATGCCGAGGCCCCTGATTCACCACAGAAACTTAGAGATGTCCGAGCGTTGATATCAGCCCCATATTCCACGAGAGTTTTCACATGCTGAAGGTCTCCTGAGTTCACAGCAAGATGTAAGAGGGTATAAACACCGGCCTTGCTATTTGGGTCTGCATCATGATCGAGTAAGAGTTTCATAATTTCCAATGTTCGCTCTAAGAGATCGCAGCGGGATTCCAAGAAAGTTCCCGCTGGGGAATTGTTGCTTTCTCTCCAGCGAGTAGCTTTGAGCACGAAAACAATTGGGGAATGAGTCACCTTTGAACTTTTGTCTTGAATTTCGCCTATGTTATCTTGGAATGAAATTTCCGTTGTCGCAAATTTCGGATTGCGGGTCAGAAGAACTTCCACTTTTTCCACATCAAGATTCAGGATAGCCTTACTGAATTCACTAATCCCACCTTCAGGATCAACTGGCAGTCGCGCTGGAAACGGTTCACTCAACAGCAAACACATTACTAAACAATTCAACCAACTCATGTCCTAAGATTCCTGAAAATCAATAGCGAACAGCAATAGCATAAGAAACGCAGGGATAGTGTCCCTTTGCTTGAATTTGGCTTTGTAGCCAATCTTTTGAATTTGCACTACATCGTTTATGCTCAACCAAATTATTATGGCTCAGCTTTTGCGGAGGCGGTTCAGAACCTTGTGGTGGAGGTGGTGAAGACGGATCCGGATCTTTGGGAGGCTGACATTCGGTCACCTGTCCATCCTCATCGATTGGATTGTTTGGCATCTCTCCTTTGGGAGAATCAACTTGATAGTTGACAGGATGTTCGTTCGCGAGTCACTCTGCGAAAAGAATTTTGTGATTAATGAATAGAAAAAAAGCCTGATGAAAAATCATCAGGCTATAAGAATAGACTTATGATAGATAATGTTACTCGTTAAGTTTTAGAGATTCATCATTCTTCTTTATGGCCTCCACAAGCAATTCAACGCACTTCAGATATTTATGATGAGATTCATATTCATTTTCATAACTCGATCTTCTTAACGCATATTCTAATGGCGTTTTTCCATCTGTATTTTGTGCCAATGGATCGGCACCGTTAAGTAACAATACCTCGACCAGATCAGGATTTCCCGTAGCCTCGTGAAGGGCAGTTATCATGCCAGGGCCATCAATATAAGCTTGCAATCGGACGTTCACATCGGCTCCAAAATCAATCAGATGAAATGCCAGATCATGATTCCGGTCAACTATAGCTTCCAATAAAGGGGTTGTTCCATGACCATTTTGATAATGAATATCTGCCCCTTTGTTGATCAGTAAGGTAGCAATGCGAACCTGTCTTCTTTCGCGCTCTTTGAGCATGTAATTAGGAATCAATGCTCTGTTGCCATGGACAGGCTCAAATTTTTTGCCTAGTTTTTCAGAAACAAACTCTGGACTGGGATGTCGATTGCTACCAGCAACTGCCAAAAGCGGAGTCAACTGACTTATTGCACCAGGGGTGCCCTGTGTCCAATGGTCTCTAAATAACTCCTTAAAGTTCTTGGACAAAATTTTCGCATTGACGTCTGCGCCGGAATTCAGCAATTTTTGCACCTGAACCTCATCCAGTTGATAGCAAGCCAGAATTAGCTGTTGATCCACAGAGAGTGATTCAGAATTGGCGCTGTTTTTGTCTTCTGCACACAGAGCCGAAACCAGCGAAAACACAAGAGTGAAACCAAAAACGACATAAGCTTTCATGAAAATCTTCCTTGATAAATTTATTGGCTTAATTGCTCTTCTACCCAATCAAATAGTTTACTGGAACTTTATTTAACCAATCGGCTCCACTGCTAGATCCAGCCATTCCAGTTGCTGGGCAGTCATACCATCAATACAGACTTTAATTGGTCTGGCACAAAATGGCTTTGCTTCCACATGCAGCAACCAATCCAATACCCGCTTGGTTATCACAGTTGGTCCCGAATAAGACAGCTTACTGAAATCACTCCCCTCCCATGTTTTACCCCATAAAATATCTACGAAGCGAGATATTCCTGGGAATATGAATGAGGCTTTTTCGGGATAATCACAGGGGATTTTGCAGGATTGTGCTTCGCATTGAGGGCACTTATCTGAAACCAGTGTTCCACAGCTTTCGCAATAGATTGGAGCAAATCCACATTGCCGACAGGCATTTTTTGAATCCGGGTGCAACTTGAGTGGGTACTTCCAGATAGGGCTATCACTCATCAGTACATCAAACTCAGGCATCACATCTGCATGGTATCCGACATTTTGTGGAGGATAGACTTTGGGCTTGAGAAATTGCACGCCCGAAAATGGTGTTTCATTAACCAGTTGATCACGAAATATAGGAAGGACGCCAAATTCATCCGCATAACGGATTGGAATCAGTTCATAAGCTGGGCCATAATCATAAATTTCGCCTTCCAGATGCAGTAATTTCCTATATCGTGAGTGCAGTGAACAGACAGATACATCTTCAATTACAGTATATTTTGTGACTCCCAGGTCCAGAAATAATATATCATCCCCTTCCAAATAATTAATGCTATTAAACCCAGGGGGTGTCACAATAGACCAGAAATCATTCCAGCCCTCGTATTCGAACGAGGTGGATTCAATTTTGAAATGCACGGGTTGATGGAAAAAGAGTGACATTCGTGAGATGGTTTGTTTTGACCAAACGACCATCAATCCTACTAAGAAGAAATCACGAATGTCACACACGCATCTTACTGCTGAGGAACGTGATTCCATAGCGCACATGCACGCCCTGGGACACTCTCGAATAGAAATTGCGCGCGAGTTATCCCGAGACCCCAGCACGATCTCCCGAGAACTGCGGCGGAATTCGGATGCGACCGGGAAGTATTTCGCCGGGAAAGCCGACCGCAAAGCGCGACGGCGTCGACAACTCTGCAAACTCCCCTGGAAACTCAACCACGCTCCGCTCAAAGAATTCCTGCTCGATAAGTTGTCTCTCAAGTGGTCGCCGGAACAGATTGCAGGTCAACTCTTGCGACTGCATCCTCGGGAGGCCAGAATGCGAATATCCATTGAGACGATTTACGCCTGGATCAAAGCAAACAAAAAGCAGGGCGGCAACATCTACAGGCAGCTGCGTCAATCGAGAAAGAAACGCCGCAAACGCTACGGCACAGGGATCTCCAGACGATGCGACCCGACCAAAAAGCCAATGGATCAGCGACCGGTTTCTGCACGCAATCGTTCGCGGATCGGGCACTGGGAATCGGATACCATCGAGGGTCAAAAGGGGACCGGCTACATTGTCACGCATGTCGAACGCAAGACCGGCTATCTTGTGGCGAGCTATCTGCCGGACAAGAAAGCATCGACGTTGAACGCGGCTTCGGTGTTTGCGTTTGAGGGGTTGCCATCGTCATTGATTCGAACTTTGACGACGGACAACGGGAGTGAGTTTTCGGGTCATCGAGAGTTGGAGCAAGCCCTGCATTGTGCGATCTATTTTGCTCCGGCTCGCCAGCCGTGGCAACGCGGCCAGAATGAGAACACCAACGGGCTTCTGCGGCAATACTTCCTGAAGGGGAGCGATTTCCGTAAACTGAAAGCCGAGGATATTCAAGCGGCTGTGATGGAGTTGAACAACCGGCCTCGCAAAAAGTACCAATTCAAATCACCACACGAACTGTTCGAACCCAAAACCCGTGCATTTCAAAATTGAATCCACCTGATTGACATTGACTGGCACAAAAAATGGCAAAAGGTACGAAAAGAGGAACAATATAGAGCCATTAATTTAATAACACAATATTTTCCTAATGGGTTTCATGTTCCTTCTGAACGGGGGCACCATATTTATTTGAAAGTTAATTATTATACAGTTGATGAAATCAATAATTTAATAACGAGTTTTCAAAGAACGCTGCAAAACTTGTTTCTTTCAAATGAAATTACTCTTGATGTTGAAATCAAGGGGTCTGTGACCTCTGATAAATCAGGATCACTCGCTCAATTGCCATGTCGCTCAGATTGGTGGTCATGGGAAAGACTTGCAGAATTCGAGAATTGTAAACCAATCAATTCTCTACAATTACAAGGAAATGTAAATCGAATTGAAAAGCAGCTTTCTCCCGAGGTGATTAGCAAAACAAAAGAAGTCAAAGCTGGAATCGAACAGCAATGGTCCGAACAAGAAGAACTACTCGGTGAATATGCTCACCTTGAATTTTCAAAACAG
Source organism: Rubinisphaera italica (assembly GCF_007859715.1). Taxonomy (NCBI): domain Bacteria; kingdom Pseudomonadati; phylum Planctomycetota; class Planctomycetia; order Planctomycetales; family Planctomycetaceae; genus Rubinisphaera; species Rubinisphaera italica. The sequence goes on along the minus strand of NZ_SJPG01000001.1, from coordinate 4,599,496 downwards.
GAATTAAATTTAGAGGCGACAATAGTTAAGCCACAAATTAAAAAACCAGTTTTTCAGCCAGAGCATGAGAACCTTATCTCTACCTTTTCCTATCCAGTTTTGGACTGGCATCCTGATGAGCCTGACGCTTTTGAACGGACTCGGAAGGTTTTACTGCCCTTCTTTCGCTCGTTTTTCAGAGAACATCGACGTGAACCTTCAGTCAAAGAAGGAATTTCCTACTTAAAACAGAATGGTCTCTATTCTGGAGCTTGGGAAGATGGTCAGTCTGAGAGAAACAGACGAGTCAGCAATGTTCTAAAATTCATTTCAGCCTCTTTTGATCCCAAAAAATTACGCTCCTCGACTGACTGCAAGATTAATCATGGATTGATTCGATGGGTAAGAAAACATTTCCCAAAAGGAATTAAAGGATCATTGCAAGATAAGCGAGTTTTAGATTTTCTGACCAAGACTTGTGGGGAGAATAATTTTCATGTCCCTACCAATTTTGTGATCCATTTCGTCCAGTTGCTCAATCTCTGGCATCGAAATCCTGATGACAATGATGGTCTTGCTACCTCATTTTTTAAAGAAAATTGGAATAGGTTTGATTCAACTACCTATTCCGCACCTTCTTGGAATCAGGACTTTTTTAGAGTTACACGAGAACACTTTAATTCAACAGGGATTGTTGACATTTATGATCGACAACATAAGGCAGGGAAATGCTGGAGGTGGAAGAAAGGTGAGAATTTTCCTCAAAAGTATCGTACAAAGAAGGTGATGAATGTTACTGGGAATGGTAGATGGAGATACCTTAAACAAAAAAGAAACACAACAGTACAATATCTATATGGTAATGGATGGATAAAAAATCTTTTTCAATCAAAAACCACTTTTTGTGAAATGATTTGTGGAAGATCGCCTCCATAAACGTAAAAACTTCCGAACAACATGACTGTTCTAAACGTCTTTTGAGGAAGGCGAAGTGGAAAATATGTCTGGATACATTTCGTGACTTCAATAAGTTGAATGACCTTATCACTGAAAAACCACTTTTTTAATCATTTGAAGTTACAACTGGGGATATAAGAAATGGACAATAAACAAGAACAACTTCAAAAATTAAAAAACCAGTTTATTTTTGGTCAGAATACTCGTTACCAAAGAATTTGTGTTGAATCTAATGCTTCATCAGTTGAGGAAAAAATCACTGTTGCCCAAAAAGTGATTTCTCAGTGGTGCAGCGGCACCACTTTCGAGTTGTTCCATGAACAGATTTTGTTGAATAAGTTGTTGTGATGGGGGGATTATTAACGAGTGTTGGTTCACCCTGAAAATTGTGGATGGATTGCATGGAAATTAGTGCTAAATGAGGTTTTGTTGTAGTGGTGAGGAGGTAGGATTAAGGTAGTGGAAGACCTCTTGTTGTTCACCCTATATATTTATTTCAACATATTCAGAAAATAAATAAGGTTCATATTGATCCATAAATAGTGACATAATATAATTCGGTCAACTTGAAAATAACTTGATATACATTATCTGACTTGAACCAACTTTCTTACTTATCACACGGCTGTGTGATCGGCTCATGCTTGAGCCACAACTCTTCCATTTCATCCTCGCTGTCGCACGTTGTGACGTAATTCGAGTTGTAAAATGGGAGAAAATCATCCTCCCCAATCTTACTGATGCATGTGAAATCACAAGAAGGTTGGAGACCAGCATATTTCAGAAAGCAAAACGATGGATCAAACGGAAATTCTCGAAATCGAACTGAATCAAGTAGAGATCAGTCACGACGAGGCACAAGAACTGTGCAACATGATTGCTATGCAATCCCTACCCGAAGACTGCATGATCGAGGATCGGTTAATGGCATTTTGGGACGACGAAAAGTTCGTCCTCCAACCCAATTATTGTTGCGACGATTCACCTGAGTACCGTTACAGCTATGTTGAGTCTTATGCAATTTACCAAGCTTTATCAACGAGGCGTTACAAAAGGGTGACTTTATGTTGTCAGAAATGGGGATGTGATTTAATCACCTTTTGGGAGGATTGAAAGAGGTAGGAAGTAATTCCTGTCTGACTTTCTTAATAACAGCGTCACTGACGCTGAGCTTGCCCACTCTAATGAATTCATTGGAGTGGGCTTTTTCCATAATGTCGTTTTGACGTTTTGTCGCCGCCAATGCGACAAAACGACATAAAATTAAGCGCTAATTTCTAAATCCTCATCATCCTCATTACGATCTTCCATGTAGATCGGCAATGCTTCTCTCAATCGTCTTTGCGCTGTCCTCAGAGTCTTGTCAAAACGCTCTCATCCTTGGCAACTCCTTCCTGCAGTCGTTCCACGATCCATTTAGTTTCAATCCGCTTCTCTTCCTCTTTGGAAAATACACTGAGATTTTCTTGTTGATCGAGACACATCCGTGGACGGAGGCATCTGGATTAACGACAAAACGACAATTCGTCAGCAAATGAAATAATTTTCTTTTCTTTCGCACAAAAATGAATTTCTCCTGCATAGATATTTGCGGAGGAAATTCATGAATAACTGTTACACACTACGAGACGTTGCAAAAAGGATCGGCATTCCATCACATCGAATCGTTTACTTGTTCACTTCTGGAAAGGTTGCCGAACCGAACCGAGTATCAGGCAGGAGATTATTCACAGAAGATGACATCCAGAAGATCGCCACTGTATTAGGTAAGGAGGTTCCTGATGCATGACTTCCCATTCGTAACCCAAAAGCAACTTGGTGAAGTATTCGGAGTTTCAAATCTTGAGATGGGAAGATTACTTCAAAAGATCGGTTTTCGAGACCAACACTTGAAAATTCGTCCTGAAATGTTCGCCCAAGGGATCTGTCAGAATACTGATGGGATCACAGGCTGGAACCGAGAGCGAACAATCGCCGCACTCGAAAAAGCAGGATTTAAAAGACCGATTGATAGAGCTACGCTTCCCACAGGACCGTTTAAAATTGAATCTGAGGGTGGTGGGAAATGCTTGTTGGATTCGTCAGGAAACGTGTGCATGAGGGTTTATGGAGATGAATTTGGTGAAAAAATCGCTGAGGTCATGAGGCTTGCATTCGAAAAGGGTGGAATGTTTTGCGATGAGTGGTGGGATCGGGTTTGCCCGAGAGTTGAGGAGAGTGGGAAAAGGGACTGGCGGGATCATTATGAGAATATGTAATGGAAATTATCTCCACTGGCTTAACACAATTTAAAGCGTTGGTTTGATTGAAAATATTTGCACATCTGCCAATGATTTGAGATCGAGATTTCTTGACTGCAAATTCCTTGAGATGGAATTTTCATGAACACTCTTGATCAACCAAAATCCCTATCAAATTGCAATTAGAAGAATCGCAATGTACTCATCTCCCTCATTCAGTAAGGTTCAGAGCCGTCAATACCCAAAGAAAGGCGAATGTCCTGAATGCAAGGAGGAAGTCCACAAAAATGCAAAAACATGCCCGCACTGTGGAAGACACTTTGGATGGTCATCGTACATCAGAAAAACTGTTGAATTATTGACGGTACTATCAGTGATATTTGCATGCCTCCAATACATTGTCAGTGAGCGACAAAGAAGAAATGAATTGTGCTCAAATCTGAAAGTATCACTGGCAGATTACATGGTATTATCGAAAAAAATAAACCAAGGGTATGAACAGCAAGTCGACCTTCAATTGATGAACCAAGGGGGGCTTCCCCTAATTGTCCAAACAGTACGATTATGGCACGATTTCAAACTCGAAAAGTCAGACATGCATCCGTGGTCATTTTCATGGAATGCACGAGAGGGACAGAATTTCCAAAAAATCAGAGTAGATGGACATGATGTTGCAATGATTTCATTGCCGCTAAGCGAAACATCAAATGCTGGATATAGTCACGGTGACTTTATTAGAGCAGTAAACGACTATGCGGAGAAACATGTAAACTCTTTGCTAGTCAATAATACTTCACCAAGCTGGTATGTTTCAGCAATGAAAATTGGACTTCGATCGGATGAGAAAGATCATCCTCTCGATGACGGAGAGATACGTCTAAGGGTAAATCCATTTGGTGTGCTGAACGGAGAATTGCGATTGAGTGCCACCGTCTATTTGCGAGGAATTTTATACATTGAATGGTGGGATGAAAAATTCAAGACTCAAAATTCCAATGAAGATGTTATTGTCCAATTAGAATTTCGATCAGAACCACTTGCAGTCCCCGAAGGACCAATTTTCAAAAAGTTCCCATAGTGCCTCTTACATCAAATCCCTCCTTGAAAAATTTGAGACCTCCCACTCTTCAGTGAGAAAGCTCAGGAGTAAGTAGGGAGATAACATAAATGTCATCACACCTAACACATTTTACTGAAAGATTCTCCGATGAAGTATGCCCTCCTTATTTCGATGACCACAATTTTTGCGATCAATTCAATTTTGAATGCTGAAGAGAATCGCAAATCAGAAAAGCACGAAGTTCAAGCCACCACTGTCACGATTGAGAATACAACAGAGCAAGCATTTGTGCTGATTATCATGGCAGTCGAACGTCCTGCTAGAGCGAACTACACATATTGGCACTTCAGCGGTTCGGGACATTTCAAGAAATCAATTGAACCGCATGTTGGAGACCGAGCTTTGATAATTCGTAATTCTCCTGCGGACGGAAATGGATTCGCTTCACCTTCTAAGATCCTTGCCATAAGCAAGTTCAATCCAGACAAGCAAACGAGTGACCATCTTATAATCAGTGTGAAGATGGAAGGAGATGATTTGAAAATCACATACCGTGCGGAGGATTCATACCAGTCCCCCACTAAGGAATTGTGGGCAAGCAGAGCCCAAATTTAATTAGTTGAGAACTTTTGAGACCAATCAAAGGTTTTGGTGATGTTACTGAATATGACGTAATGGGAAATTTGTTCGAGTTGACCATTCGCTGATTACTGCCTTCAGAGTTATTGCCCAAACCCTCTGGGATGCTTCTTAACATCGTAGCGTAAATTCTTATCCCACCAGTAAAAAAACTGTCGTGTCTGATATTTATGGTAAATATGCCAATGGTCAGCTAAGGTGTTTGCAGGCAGAAACAGGCTATTTTCTATAGAATGCAATACTCCCCCTTTCTTGCAATATCGTTTAACAATTACACGTGCAGGCATTGCTGACCAAAGGTAAATTGTCATGAAAAGAAGACATGCAATAAACGACAACATGGCTTTGCTTTTGGTGTCACTCAATGTGGAATTCTTTGCAAAAGATTATTCATGTAATTCGTTTACTTAAAGATAACGAATGGGAATCAAGAAAAGAACATTCAATCTAAAGAGCTTCTTCTTGGAATTCTAATGAACACAATCGAACTTGAAGATGGAGGAACACTTCTTTTCGACGAAGCCTTTCTAACCAAAGACTTGGCAGATCGGTACTTCACTGAGTTGCGAGATAACTGCCAGTGGGAACAAAAGCTCGGTATCTTTGGTCACATGCAGCCACGATTGATTGCCTCATACGGCGATGCTGGCATCAGTTATCGGTATTCAGGCATGGACTATGCTGCTCTGCCGTGGACTGCAAAATTGCTTGAAATCAAGAACAAAATTGAAGCCGTTCAGGGTGAGTACAATTACTGTCTATTGAACCGCTATCGCTCAGGATCAGACAGCATGGGCTGGCACGCAGATGATGAACCTGAGATGGGAAATGTGATTGGTTCGCTTTCTTTGGGAGCCACACGAAAGTTTCGGATCAGGCACAACGAGACGAGAGAGACGAAGACCTTTCTCGCAAATCACGGGTCACTGATTATCATGGCTGGAACAATGCAGCAATTCTGGCAACACGAAGTGCCGAAGACGAAGCAAGTCGTAGGCGAACGAATTAACCTGACATTCAGGAAGATTCTTGGGGATACCAAATGAAAATGACTGTTGACGTGATATCCAAACTGAGTCATCACACTATGGAAAGGTAAATCATGAAAACAGATGAAAGAATAGCGGCACGTCTGAGAGAATTGATAAAACATGGAAACAATGTGAGTTCATCTACTGGCAGTGAAGTGATAACAAGAGGTAATAGGCGTGACACTAGTGTGGAACAAACACAATTCCATGCTTGGAGAACAAAATCATTAAGCATTCTTGCGACAGGATTTGGCAAAGACAGTATCCATTACGAGACTTATACTTCAGAATGCACTAAAGCTTTCAAAAGTAATGTGATGGCTGGGAATGGTATTCTGGGAGCTGCTTTAGATGACTTAGAAAATGGTCATCTTTTTGATTATCGCAAGACGGTAGAAGCCGACATCTTTGACGATTTTCTTGAACAAGCAAATCATCTTTCCGAGCAGGGCTACTATCAGGCTTCTGTTGTTGTGGCTGGTGCTGTTTTGGAAGATGGGCTTAGAAAGCTTTGTGCTGAAAACAATATTGAACTTCCAGAAAAGCCTAAGCTGGACATGATGAACGCTCTACTTGCGAAAGAAGGAATCTACCAGAAACTCACACAGAAGAAGATTACGGCACTGGCTGATATTAGAAATAGCGCAGCACACGGTAAGCTTGACCAGTTTGATGAGAACGAAGTGAAGAAGATGCTGGTGGAGGTTGCTGACTTCATGGAAAAATATCTGTCCTGACTTTTGAAATACAAATACTGTTCAGCCTTACTAAGAAAAGGCATGGATAAAATCATCACAATCAGAATGAAGTTGAATACTTGGTAAGAATTGCGCAAGAACGCAGGAAGTCAGAAGATGTCCACATCTGCTTTTCTTTGCCAGCTATATGAAGCTTGAAGACAGAGGGTGACAGCATCGACTGTCTTCCCCGAATATCACAATTGAAGGAAGATGCTGTGACCGAAGTGAAAAAGTGCGAAGAGTGCGGACAAATAATCGAGGAGAAGAAGTGCGGCAAGTGCGAAAAGCCAATCATTGAAGAGCCGAAAGTGATTCCAACAAAGAAAGTTATCCAATATGCAATCCTTTTCCTTTTAGGCGTAACTATCATTTCCTTTCTTCCATTCACTTTCTATGGAGGCTATCCCGAAGGAGTGAATAATTTTGGAGACAGCTTTGGCTTCGCCAATGCATTTGTGTCAGCATGTGCTTTTGCAGCCTTGATAATGACGATGTTCTGGCAAAAGCAAGAATTGGAACAGCAACGGCATGAAATCCGACAGATGCGAGAGGCGAGTCAAGAGAGCGCAAAAGCTCAAGGTGATTCTTACGAAGCGTTAAGGCAGGCTTCACGATTGTCGGCACTGGCTACGTTGAGAGAAGCGGCTCAAAAATTGGCTGATGTAAATACAAGGGTATTTGTAGACAAATCTGAGTCCATGATTGTCAGAAATAGAATTGAAGCAGCGATTTTAAGACAATTAGATTCATTCGATTCCCTTGAGAATTATCGTCATGATTATGAGATGAAGGTAATTGAAATAAATAAGAGCATTTCTGAACTCCAATTAGCAATTGTAGATTTGTCAATGCAAGATAAAGCTGATTACTCAAAAGGTGAACTTAATGATGAACATCTGAAGAAATCCACAAAGGTAATACTAGCTCATTGCAGTAAACTTCATGTATTTCTACATGATGAAGAATATCCACTCAGTGTTATTGAATTTATACAACACACTTGTAGTGATCAATACTGCAAGCCATTGGGGTTAGAGCCAATGAGAATTGATGAAGTCATTGAGAGTCTTCATGAAGTTTCGATGTCATTAGTAAAAAAATATAGACCAATCTCATCTGAGATGTTTATTTCTAAAATGCAGAAGGAAGGAATTAATCAATAAACCACACCCATGTGTCGCTCAGCACACGATTGGCAGATGTCATCGCCGTGCATCCACTCAGGAGGATTAGTTTCTCCACACCTCAAACATGTTCGATATTTCTCAAGTCGATACCTACGGATAGATTCAATTGCCATGCTAATGAGACACATGATGTCAAAATCAGGAAGGCTCTTCCAGTTAATGGCGGTTACCAGTCGTGGATGAACTGTTGGAGTATGAGGTCCATCCCATCGAACACGGAATTCCGATATCGAGATTTTGTTCCCACTCACTCGAACGATAACTTCAGATGGATCACCACCAATTAAGGATAGCAATCCATCAAGCTGAATTTCTTCTTTGACTTTTTCTCCAAGTAAATCTCTGACGCTTCGGATGAGTTCATCACGGTCGAGTATGGGGTGTTAGCCATTGTCATTTGTATCTGGGCAAATCAAAATGCATTGAGGTTGCGGTGACTATCAGCCTCAGCTTAGCAAAACGAAGCAAGGCAGAATGCAAGAACTTCTAACAGTTTGCCTAACATGAAGAACTCGATCATTGTGAAGAGTCGTGCTTTCCCGAGTTTTGTGGTATTAGTTTAGTGTTCATTTCTCAAAATGCTTAAGGTCGTTTCCAGAATTATGAGTGAGGTAAATTTTTCCTAAGAATGGAAGATCGCCTGATTCCTCCAATTTTTTTACTAATACCGAAAGCCTTTTGTACATTTCTACATGCGAATGATTAATGCAGATTATGCAAATATCAACATTAGGTGACTGTTCGTCCAATTCAAAAAATTCAGGTTGCTGGTCAATCGGATATTTTTTCATTCGCAGAAACTGATTTGGTGTACCTGCTTCGATTGCGTAGGTAAGGCACTGAATAAGTGCGTAAAAGGGGTCAGCATCGTCTTTTACCTTGATTTCCCCGACAACAGGATTACCATTTTTCATGAGCAACACGTCGATACCACCGGCTCCGGATGATCTAGCCGAAAGACCGCTTTCAAATACTCCGTTGGTAGTGCGTCGGGGATTAAACTCTCTTGTAACATAAGAAAACCCAGCGTTAGATAAACATGTTGCCCCAACTTTGGTAAAGTAAGACACTACTTCATTTGTTTTAGATGAATCGCTCAAATTCACTGGTGCCTCAGGTAGTTTCTTTCTAACGGAACTACCCCATCCTTCGGATTGATTGTCGTAAGAAACAAACTGAGCATAGGACACTCGACAGAGTTCAATTAGCGACTCTGGTGCTTCTGAAAGTGCATCTAGAAGTTTACTTCGAAATTCACGGTCTTTGAATTCGCCCCGCATAAACTCATAGAGCTTCCGGATGGCGGTAGTTGGAACTATCATTTTTTTTAAGATAGGCGACTCATGTTGCAAAACAAAACGAACCCATTGTATTAAGTTTTCCTTCTTGATTGAATTTGGGTCTATGTGGAGTTCTTCCCCAAGTTCCCTGATGCGTTGCCATTCAAACCTTTCGAGTGATTCGAATTCAGTCCCATCTCCTAAGTCAAAGCAACGAAGATCGGGGAATGGGTATTGCAACTCTCGATATCTCGTCGTACCACCTTGTTCGTTCACAAAATACCAAGAGATTTTATTGTCAATATTCAGCTTTTCTAGTCTTTTAGACATCTTCGTTCATATCTCCCACCATTCGTGATCGTTTTTTAATTCCACTCGTTCAGACAATTCTGCAAAGCCTTCTCTGTTTTCCAAATGAATCGGAACAATCCGTTTCGCAGGAATCGCATTTGCGAATTTCCGAAGTTCATCTACCGTAGCATGACCAGACGTATGAATGTGAGTTCGTTCGATTCCCATATTTTTCATCTGATCAAGTTCATTTTGGCTGCGATGGACATAGCCAGACCAAACCGAACTAATAAGACTTGCTCCGCTTAAGCATTTAGCCAAATCATGATCTCCCATCATACTGGGACGGAAGATCATTACCAATCGAGACGCTGCTTCAACCAAGGCTTTGTAATATATTCGGTGTCGGCGATATGGGTTTGAAATATGAAATGCCTTTTCACGGATAATTTTCTGTTTCTGAGTATATGGCAGATAAACAGTTACTCCTTCCTTGCCGGGTTTAGGCAGAGCATCATCCTTGGCAGCACGCACAATCTCAGCCGTATACATGTCAAGGACCAGTTGTCTCCCTGATTTTTTGCAGGCATTCCACACCGATACCAGACGGTCGATGTTTTGGCTCGAACACCACACCAAACCCATCCCATTTGTTTTCTTAAAGACCTCGACCATCCCAGCTTCAACCGATTCTTCATCTGGGTAAGCGAAGTCTGGGATACGACCGATCTGAGTGCCTTCACAAATCAGGACATCGATATTCTGTGGCGGATTTTGAATGAGATCATCGTATAGATGGGAATTTCTGCCGTGACCACGAATGTCACCCGAGTAGAACAGTCTCTTTCCTTCAGCCTCGATCAGCAAACAATGACTGTCAAACGCCGAATGATCGATGCGATAAGGCGTGATTGTGAATGGTCCAAGTTGTATGGACTGTTGGTCTCGATAGCCCAATGGCTCAACGTTTCCAAGGGTAGGAAGAGGAGTAAAGAATGAACTGACTTCGATTATGCGACGAGAGGCTTCGCCCATGTAGACTGGCACAGGTTCTGTGATCTTATCCAGCAAGCCGTAATGGTCAGGATGTGGATGTGATATAAAGATTCCGAGTAATGAGTCATCGCATGCCGTCAGTCCGCTGATGTCTGGGGCTGAAATGTTTTTGTCATTTTTCAGTGGTAAGCCGATGTCCAAAACGATCCGCATGCCCTGCGACTCAATTTCGATGCAGTTGCCTCCAATTTCATGGCATCCTCGATGAATTTTGCATCGCACTGGTTTACATTTCTTTCTTCAATTTATTGATTACAACCATGGCCAAATATCGCCATTTTGATTCGATTTTTGAATTTGATATTCCACAAGGGATTCTTAAAAGACAGTTTTGGTATCTTTCGGAGTGCCATTGGCTACATATTTAAAAGGACTTAGATCAATCATGAGATTTTCACGAATGCTTTCAATTTGATCCTCTGGAACATGCTTGAGAAGATGCTCGACGAGTTCAGTTTGCCGAGGCTGGCCGAATGCGAGGCGGTAGATCGAAAGTGTTTTCAGAATTGACGAGAGTTTTGCCCGATCTCTACTGAACGGATAGAACGGAACAAGACGTTCAATTTTGTATTTATCAGTCTCCACATGCCAGAAGGGAATGAGTTCTGACTGGCCTTCCTCTCGCTCAAGTTGAGCTAGTTTGAAAAGATCAAGCCAAATATCATTTTCCGAGAGATCATCATCTGACAACATGGGCATGTACTTATCTGCAATCTGTTGCCTGATAACGTGACCTTTAAAACGGTTAATCCTGCCTTCACGTTGTTCAAGATCAATTGGATTGCTTGGCAGATTCCAATGTACGATTTTGCGGCAATATTGATGGAAGTCTAGCCCCTCCTGACCAATGGATGTGGTTGCTAGCACAAACGGTCGGAAAGGTGAGTTAAAAACTTGTCGGATATTCGATGCTCGCTTACCACCTTGTTCAGTTTCAAGCCTCTGATTGCCGAGTTCGGTAGCGAAATGACAACGTAATTTGCGTGTCTGACCATTCATAAAAGTATCAAGATCATCGACATTGAGCGAAGTCGTTTGCAGGTTAAAGGATGCACGGAGTCTGACGATGGCCTCATCTGCGTCTTCACAGTCCGCCCTGAGCAAATGTAGGTATTCATCCAATACAGCTTGCACACAACCATCACGGCAATAGCGAATACACCGATGCCAATACGGAAGTCGGTCCGGAACACTGAGTCGAATGGCAGCGATGGACTCTGGCTTTTTGAACAAAGTGACGAAATCGTTGGCTAAAGAGAAAGCGTGGAGACAATTCTCATCCATTTCACCACCATATTGCCTTCGAAATGCCCTGAGGGATACTATCCCCGGTGCACCAAGTGCGGACTCGGCCAACACGTTTGACAATTCTTCCGGCATCTTCCCCAAGCCAGCATTGGCAGGGTTATTAAATGTCTCAACAAGCTGTTCAAAGTGGAGTGCCTTGGCCCTACCAACCTCCTTTTTTTCCGCTGCAAATGCATTGTGAACACGTTCTTTACAGTTCAACCATTCGTTTACTGTACCTGTGATATCAGAATTGAGTTTGTCAAGAAGTAATGGTGCAGCCCAGTACCAGCGACTTGGCTCGCCTGAGTCCGTTTCGTACTGCTTCAGATTCGATTCTTCGATCAGTCGCCGTATACGTTTACTAATCTCTGAGTGCAAATCATTGACTGATTTGCCTGAGAGCAGCGAATTTACGGGATCAAAAGTATCGGCCAATGAGATCGATGGATATAAAAGTGTGAAGTTAGACATGTTTGCTGGACCATTCTCATCCCGATACACAAGTTGTGGGACAGGATGTCGCTTTTTGGTATGGTATCGGCGCTCTTCCTGTTCTTGAGTATCCACAATATTTGGATGTCCAATGGTTCTCCGTTCTACTTCGTACGACAGCAAAGAAGCCAGCATTCTTGGAACCATTAACCATGCGGAGAAAATGAGAGTTTTGGAAAATCCAGTCGATCCCTCAAATGCTCCACTGATTGGGTAATAAGGCAGACTAGGTGGAACCCAAAGCAATAGCTCTGCGTTCTGAGCCAATACTTCTTCAGCAACTCTTGAAAATCGAGCGTTCGCAAAAGGCTGACCGTTGTCTCCAGCGACAAAGCTGAATGTATCAATTTGCTGATGATCGATCCAAGCATTTGGTCTGGCGAGAATTGCCGAATGCATTTCTGGATTACTGCGTCGACTTTTTAGTTCTCTTTTGAGCTTGTAGTCGTCTAAGAATGAGAGTGGATATGGAGCCGATTTACAGAACTCAATGGGCGAATGAAGTTGGTCTGCCTTTCGTTTAATTTTTTCATTCATTATTTGAACAAGCTGATCAGCCATAATGAAATTCTCAACATCAGCAGCGGTTGGCATAACTGGCTGATTTCTCCACTTGTCCCACGTCATGGCATCGTGGTCTTTGGAAACGCTGAGACGCTCGGTACGACAGATGACACGTCTTAAAAGCTTTTCGACAGCATCCTTGTGTGTCGTATCGATATCTTCGGCGGACGAATTGATGCTCAGAAGCTGCTTAAATAAAGATTGCCTGTGTATTTCATATTCCTCTATGCAAGTTCGATCCGACTGAAACAAAAAATTCAAAACCGTGCGAAACTCTTTATAATGCTCCTCGCCGCTTTCATCTTCGGAGTTGCCAGTGAATGCCTTAAAGGGGGTTGCCGACAATAGCAACACACGAGCATTCGGTTGCGAAAATATTTGGCGAGCAATGATTGCTGCTTCGGAGTCCTTGTCTTCATCAATGAGATCCCGAAATCTCTGGAATTCATCAAGAATGAAGAGATCTGCATCAATATAATTGATACACAAAGAGGCTAACACTTTCCGAAGTTGGGTGGATTCAATTTTGAAATGCACGGGTTGATGGAAAAAGAGTGACATTCGTGAGATGGTTTGTTTTGACCAAACGACCATCAATCCTACTAAGAAGAAATCACGAATGTCACACACGCATCTTACTGCTGAGGAACGTGATTCCATAGCGCACATGCACGCCCTGGGACACTCTCGAATAGAAATTGCGCGCGAGTTATCCCGAGACCCCAGCACGATCTCCCGAGAACTGCGGCGGAATTCGGATGCGACCGGGAAGTATTTCGCCGGGAAAGCCGACCGCAAAGCGCGACGGCGTCGACAACTCTGCAAACTCCCCTGGAAACTCAACCACGCTCCGCTCAAAGAATTCCTGCTCGATAAGTTGTCTCTCAAGTGGTCGCCGGAACAGATTGCAGGTCAACTCTTGCGACTGCATCCTCGGGAGGCCAGAATGCGAATATCCATTGAGACGATTTACGCCTGGATCAAAGCAAACAAAAAGCAGGGCGGCAACATCTACAGGCAGCTGCGTCAATCGAGAAAGAAACGCCGCAAACGCTACGGCACAGGGATCTCCAGACGATGCGACCCGACCAAAAAGCCAATGGATCAGCGACCGGTTTCTGCACGCAATCGTTCGCGGATCGGGCACTGGGAATCGGATACCATCGAGGGTCAAAAGGGGACCGGCTACATTGTCACGCATGTCGAACGCAAGACCGGCTATCTTGTGGCGAGCTATCTGCCGGACAAGAAAGCATCGACGTTGAACGCGGCTTCGGTGTTTGCGTTTGAGGGGTTGCCATCGTCATTGATTCGAACTTTGACGACGGACAACGGGAGTGAGTTTTCGGGTCATCGAGAGTTGGAGCAAGCCCTGCATTGTGCGATCTATTTTGCTCCGGCTCGCCAGCCGTGGCAACGCGGCCAGAATGAGAACACCAACGGGCTTCTGCGGCAATACTTCCTGAAGGGGAGCGATTTCCGTAAACTGAAAGCCGAGGATATTCAAGCGGCTGTGATGGAGTTGAACAACCGGCCTCGCAAAAAGTACCAATTCAAATCACCACACGAACTGTTCGAACCCAAAACCCGTGCATTTCAAAATTGAATCCACCTTGTTTGATTAAATCCAGCGAACCGAAGTGATAAGACTCAAAGTTATTTACGTTTTGTTCGAAGGCATACTCGTATACTGCATCGTAAAGACTCGTGGAACGTGATAAGTCCAGCCGATCAGCCAGTTGATCCGAATGTTCTACCCTAGTTTCTTTAATCTTCGAAAGGAACTTTTCAGAAAGTCCATCTCTAAGTGTAGATGCAAAACGACTCACACGTTTTTCTTCAACATTCTCCCACCAGTCTCGTGCACTTTTCCTAACAGATCCACGAAGCAAACAAGCTAATCCTTCAGGTAGTTCCCCCAACCCCTTTGAATCAGTCATTAAGATTGCATACAGGAGCTTTCTTTCCTTTTGGACACCCGTCCCTTCACCAGTGCGAAATGATGTACCGGGTGTTAAAGTATTCAGATTGAGCAATCCCTCTGGCTCGGACTTTGGTTTCTCCGCCAAAAAAGAAATACGGTCAACGTTACGCTGATAAGATTGCTGCTTTGGGTAGATGTCTAACTTTCGGACATTCTCTCGTGCAATGATTTGGTTCGAGCAAATGTAAGTCACATTGAGGCGACTCTGGTCGCCACTCTCGATCTTCTCTTTTATTCTTCGTGCTATAATCCCTTTGGCAACAATTGTTTTCCCCAATCCTACTTCATCGGCAACTAACATTCTTGACTGATCGCCATAGAAAAGGCGGTCGTAAACAACGTCAACCGTTGCTCGCTGAAAATCTTTCAACGAATCAATGCTCTGGCGAATGTGACTGTCGACCTGCGAAGTGCTCATGTTGAAAATGGCTCCTGCGGTTGCGGAACCATTTGTCTGAAAGCGTTCCAAAACGAAACGAACTCAGGTGGCACAACTTTCTTCTCGTCAACCATGTCTTGTGTCAAGTGTCTGATCACATCATCGATCTCCTTTAGACGACCGGGTCTACGTGATGCTGAAATCAGCAACTGCTCAAAAATAGGAGTCTGAATGTCCCAGATTTGAACATCTTTGGCATTTGTTCCGCTTTTGTTATCAGAACCCGAGACATTGTTTTTGTCGAACTCGTCAGCAAGCAGGAATCGTAGGTATTCGAAAAACAGATTACTATCTTTGATGATGCTTTGAATGATTCGGCTGACTCGGCTAGTAGGCATTCCGTCAATATTGATCTTCATCAGGAATTGCCGCAGCCGTTCTCCTTCATGGTAAATCTCAAATCGGAGAAATAGGCTCAGATTACTCTCATTGATATTCTCGAAACAAAATACAAACGGACCTTCATTTGATAGCGGTTGTGCTTCCATGTCTTTGGAATTGAATGGAGCTAACCGGACAGAGAATTCCGACCAGCGAATACTTCCGGGGCGGAGTATGATGTGAAGATCATAATTCTCACTAGTGGGCTGTCGTTCCACTCGTGCAGACTCGATCTCAATTGACTTGAGAAGGTCATATTCCAACAAACGAAGCTTCTGTTCGAGGCTTTGATCAACTTCATTCGCTTCGGGCTTGGCTTCAAATGGCTCAAAGATATTAGCATCTCTATCTGGACCAAGCAGGTCGTCGAGCAGTCTGTCAAACTGAACGGCATCGCTCTGCCCTCTCAGTTCCAGCATGAACTCAACATTCCTCTCTATGGCTGCTGTAGTTGCATTCGCCGATCCAATGAACCACCGGCTCCCACGAGTCTGTTGTCTAAAGACGAATAACTTAGCATGCAGATTCTGTTGTAGTGGTTCCCCTTCCCCATTCCTCAATCAACCCATACAGTCGGTTCTGGGTTCTGGGAACGTGTATTTTTCCTTTTTGATGGTAAATTTTGAGAACATCTGGGCATTTTTGAATGGAATCCAGCAGTTGAATACGTTCTCCTCCTTCAAAACCTTCCAGTGTTTGAGCGTAGAATAGCGCTATTGGAATCGATAACAACGTGTTCAAATCTAGAGAATACGTGGCAGCAATTGCCCGACTGAGGGTGTAACCTTCCGGTGGGATTAACATTTCACCGTAGTCAAGACGATCTCTTTTATAGTCGAGCATCGGACTCCTCCTGATGCTCATTCAGACCTCGGTGGATGTCTCGAACAATGGTACGAGCCTGAGTGAAGCGAAAGTCTAGATCACGAATTCCGACCCAATTAGTCTGACGATAATCGGCACCATCTTGAAGCCTTGCCAGAGGCTTCTTATTTAGTCTTTCCTGCCTGATGACTAGCTCATCATAAAACTCATTAGTTGCGCACTGTTCAATGGCAGCAATCCAATCTGTCACAAACTGTTTTGTATACTCTCGAATCTGCCTCCCGTGCCTGCTCGCAAGTTGCCAGATAAAGTCGGTATTCCAGCGATCCCATGGAAACGTATCGATCGATGAAAGCCACTCACTCCATTCCTGCTCGAATTCTTCTTTCTTTGTGGTAATACTTTGTTTTCTCTGAATCAATATGTTGTAGCGAATGTGAGCCCCTTTCAGCAGATGCCAAAAGGCACTAGCACCAAACATTACGCTTTGTAGATTCTCGTCAAAGCGGCTCACGAAATTGGTATCATCGAACAGATTGGAAACACTAATGTTGTCTGCGAGTTCACAAAACATCATGCGAACTTCGGAATCCATCAGCACTTGTCCTAAGAGGCTATTAGGTACCGTAGCCGCAATCTTGGTAGCCAAGAATTGCGATTCGTCGAAACTGAGATTCAAATTCAAATCATTGATCCAGTCACTATTTTGCCATGACGGAAGCTCAATGATTGACCCGGATGAGTTATATGCGTCGTGATCGTCGCCCTTTTTTTCATCATCACCTTTGATCAGGTCATGCAAGGGTTGTTCTGGATTCGCAAATTTACGGGTGAATTCTTGTAAAGATAGCTTCGTATTCACTAATCCAAACAATCGGATACCGTTCCAGTAGACGGAAGATGGTTTTCTCTGAACCTCGCCCGGTTTGTCAAAGAATTCGATTCCGATAATTCCAGTCTGTGGATCTTCCTTATGATTTCGAGCAAGCGATAACATACACTCATTTTCAGACTTCCGAAGGTAGTCAGATAGTGATTGTTTGCGACGGGACCGTAGATCAAGGTGTTCGTAGTCACGAAGAATACGAGGAACAGTAAGATAGTATTTCGCTCTGGTTTGGATCGTAGAAATGCCGGGAAACAATGAGTCCGAGAAAGAGTCTCTGATCACTCCAATGCCAAGTTCGTCAATTACCCCTCGCTCCCCCAACAGATCGATTACAGTTCTGACTTTAGCTCGGTGCTCCGAAGAGAAGTCAATCCACCCGAGAGCAGAATTATGGTCAGTATCTTGGATCATTCAGTTATGTTCTTATCATCTTTGAAGTTCGAATTCTTAGACGTGCTTACTTTTAGAATTCGTCCAGAATGGTAAGGAGGTCGGTCACATTTGCATCTTCTGATTTATGTTACAAGCCCATCCCTGCTCCGTGTATCCGCAGCCATTCTTTACGGTCGCCATAATCGGGAAGAACTTTGTCTACCTCGTTCCAGAACGCATCTGTGTGGTTAGCGTGAATCAAGTGAGCGAGTTCGTGGACGATGATGTAATCGATAACCGTAGGTGGTGCCATCATGCACTTCCAGTGAAAGTTCAAATTGCCTCCCTGTGTGCAGGATGCCCAACGATTCTTCAATTCCATAATTTTGATTGCGTTGGAATTGACCCCCATACGTCGCTCAAAAAATGTCACACGTTCAGAAATGCGATCCTTACCTTTGGTTCGATAAAATTCTTTGAAAGCAGAATCCGCATCTTGGGCTGAATCATTGTTCGACATCAGGCAGAAGTATCCGTTCTTGAGCATCAATGGTTGTTCTTGCTGATCGACCAACTTCAATCGGTAGGTGCGACCAAGATATAAAAAACCTTCGCCATTGACATATTCCCGCTGAATTCTCGTAGTATTCAGGTCATGCCATTCTGCCTGATTTCGATATATCCATTTGCGTTTAGATTCGAGCAGTTCTTCTATTCGAGCCTTGGAAAGCTCTTTTGGCACAAGTACAGATACCTGCCCATCTCGCTCAATGTAAATACTGGCGGTCTTGCGGTCACTGCGTTTCAGTGTGTACTCAATGTCCTTGAAAGTTTTCATTAACTGAGAATGTCCTTTTCTCGGTTCTTCGCAAGTTGAGTGATCTCGGCGACAAGCTTGTCAGCGTTTCCAATTACCTGATCAACACCTGTTGCCAACATCAAATCCGATAATTCACCTCGCAGGCGGCTGACTTCTGTAGGACGGTTCCAGAAGTCGATAATGTCGATGTTGGACTGCAAATGATCGATGACATCAATCACAAGCTGTTTCACAGTCTCCGCACATTCAGGAGGGACAGTCTTGTCCTTAAAGGCGAGTTGCCCAACCAGATCATAGAAAGGAGCCGCTTCAGCACTCACTCCTTCAATTTCCTCTTTGCGTCCTGCCTCTGCCTCGCTGCGAAGACCGAATAGATCGCCAACCAATTGCTCCCAATTGTCTTTGTGTTGCTTGATCAGTGCTTCCAGTTTCTCGCTCAGCTTTGCGTAAAAAGCTGGGTCTTCGTCAAACTTAACCTTGCAGTGCTTGCGAATGGCATGTTCCATTTCACTTGCCTTGGCTTTGGGTGAGGTATTCTTCTCAACTTCCTGAATGAATTGAGACGAAAATAACTCGACTGGAGGAATCTTCGGGTTGATGCCAAGGCTGATCAGATGCTCGTCGATATGCTTTTTCACTTTCTCGCCAGCACCAGAAATCGTCAGCGTGTCGTCTTTGTAGCGGTCCCTGACTCTCACGAGGATATAACCAAATCGCTTGACAGGAATCTTGTAAGGATTAGCAGCGGCATTAGGCAGAATGATGTCCATGCTCTGCATAAACTTTTTCAGGTACACCTCAAAGTTTGATCGCTGCTTAATATCCTCCATGCACTCGATGGCTTTTTCTAAAGTGGCGAACAGTTCTACTTGGTCGCTTATCTTTTGCTCAACAAACTCCTCGATGTTCTTGACTCCATTATCCACGAACAGATTGAGCAGTCGGCGGTAACGGTCCTGTAGAACTGGAAGTTCAACGCTGATGTTCTGGAGAGACTCTTCGAGGTCTTTCCGATCCTCAGACGCATAAATCGAGAGTGCCTGCTTCAAGTGTTTAGACAATCCGATGTAATCGACAATGAAGCCACGACTCTTGCCTTTAGCAATCCTGTTAACTCGGGCAATTGTTTGTAACAGATTGTGATTCTTTACGTTCTTATCGATATACATGACCTGCTCGATTGGAGCATCGAAACCTGTTAACAGCATGTCGCAGACAATCAGGAAGGCGACCCCTGTATTGACCTTTTCGGGATCATCGTAATTAAAGGCTCGTTTAAAGTTATCGACGGCATTCACTTCTCGGGCATGCTTGCGAGCGGCTGTGATCACGGCTGCCTCATTTGTTCCATCACCAGATATCACAACAACTGACTGCAAAAAAGCAATCTGTCTACATAATTCATCATCTCGGTAGCCTGATTCCTGAGTGGTATTTCCTTTTGATGGTTTTGCTTCTTCGATGGCCAGTCGTACCGCAAGTGCCTTGTCTATAAAATCCTTGTATTTGATCGCCGCCATCTTGGACCCGCAGACGACCTGAGCTTTGAAGCCGTTCGGAAGGATGTTTTCAATGTAGTGGTCCACAAGGTCCTCGGCGATGTCCTCAATTCGCTCATCGGCTTCTAGAATATCGCCTGTTGTTCCCCATTTTTGTTTCAGTGCCAGAATCTCTTCGGCAGTTCGTTCCCTGACCAGATCATCAAACGGCTTCGCTTCACGTTTCGCCATTCTCTTCAGGGCAGCAACATTGTCGGCCTTTCGAAGTTGCGACTCAACGTGGATTCGGGCAGCATCATCGATCTTGTTGTCAAACACATGTTTCATGTTGATCGCCGAATCGGCGGTCTTTCCCTCGTAGAGAATCTGGACCGTCGCACCATCATCCACGGCATCCTGTATCTTGTATTTGTCGATATAACCACCGAATCGTTTGGCTGTCTTCTGCCCAACGACCTGACCATCTTTTACGGCAATGAGTGGTGTTCCTGTGAAGGCAAGTCGAGTCGCCTGCGGAAACGCTTCGAATAGGTTGTCTCCGAGATCCCCTGCCTGAGACCGATGAGCCTCGTCAATCATGAGCAAGATTCGCTCGGATGAGTTCACCACGCCGAAGTTCTCGTACTGAGGTATATTTAAAGCACTCTCAAGGTAATCGGGAACATCCTTGTTCTGGACCTCGTTGAACTTGTGAACCATAATCATGTTCAGGTTGGATGTGTCGGTGGCAAGCTTCTCCTTCAAATCCTTTGTGCTGTTGATGTAGGTCACCTTCTCGTCGGTCAGTGTTGCCGTTTCACCAAGCTGTTGTTCAAGGTCTCGACGGTCGTTAATCAGGCAAACCTTGAAATCTTTCAGGTCATCACACATTCGCAATTTGCGAATAGCAAACACCATCGTAAGTGACTTGCCTGATCCTTGAGTGTGCCACACAACTCCCGACCGTTCCATCGGTGTATCGCCTTTACGGAGACGACCGATGATCTTCTGCATAGCTCGGTATTGCTGATAGCGACAGACAATCTTTGCTCGTGTCTTGCCCACATCCATGAAAACAGTGCAACTGCGCACGATGTCGAGCAAAGTTTCCTTGGGAAGCATTCCCTGAATCAGTAATTCCTGTTGCCGTTCTATTCTAAGCGGCTTCTCATAGGTGCTGTACTTCTCGGGATAGATGTCACGCCACGGGTAGAAATATTCTTCTTCGGTGGAGGTGACCGTCCCAAACTCGCATCGATCTCCGCAACTGCGAATAATAAATTGGTTCGTATGGAACAGCTTCGGCTCACCCTCTCGAAGCCCAGCTTCGTGAGTCCCTTGCCGCTGCCCGCTGTACCGCATCAACTGACGGAACGCTTCATACATCGGGTTGGATTCGGTCTGGTTGATATCCTTGGCTTCGACTACGACCAACGGTATCCCATTCACGAACAGCACGATGTCGGGAATGATGCAAGACTTTACGCAACCCGGTGTGTCGATACGAAACTGATTGATTGCCAGAAAGTTATTTTTGAGTGGGTTTTGAAAGTCAATCGGTTGAACGTTTGGGTATTCCTCACCTGTGAGTTCATTTTCATCAACCTGAGTTCGATAGAGAAGCTTCTGGACAGCTTCATTGATCTCGATCAGACTTCCAGTCATACCGCCTGAAATGCTCTCATAGACTTCTTCAAGTTGCTTGTCGGTCAGCCAAGCTTGACCGTCTTCTGTGGTATTGATCGCTCGGACATTCTCAAAGAACTTGTCTCGCAGAAACACATCCCTGAAATTGTTGCGCAGACTCTTCGTCGGATCAGTCGGATATGCTGGTCCCTGATCAATGACGTCCCAGTCCAGTTGCTTCAACTGATCGAGAAACGGTTTTTCGACGAAGTTGTATTCGGACATGGTTCAATTCTCTCCGTTTCGTCGAACTTGATCGCTTATGTTCGGCATCCAAATCAAACCACCGTTTTTCATGGTTCCAAAAGATGTCGTTAATCCAAGTCGATGAAGTGCGGCAACTAATGCAGCGACGGCTGAATCCATAGCATCATGGTCCGGGACCATTTTCCTTGTCAGATCCGGTAAGAACTTTTTCAATATTGCGAACCTCGCATCCTGTCCCGCTAGTTTGCTTTTTTCCGGTGGTTTGCCTTCTTGCCCGAAAGAATGCCACAGGAACAGGAATGCCCCATGAGGATGAGTCTCGATCTTTTCGATTGTTGGTGACTCGCTAAACAAACGCAGGGAACGAGCGATCCACCGATCAGGTCCTTTGAAGTTCATCACTGTGTTTTGGCTAGTCCAAAAGAGACCCACTCCCTCACGATATAACTGAATTTCAGAATCTCTTGTGCCGTGGCAACCATCATCAGCCCATGCTGAGTAGGCATCCAGTAGCCGAGGTCCATTCGTTCCACACGGACCGTCGATACAAGTGAGTGAAGCTTTGAGATCATTCACTCGCTGCCAGAAGTCGTTATTTGTCAGATGCAAAGCTAACGGGCTTTCAGCAACGGATAGGCGTCCATCCTTAATCCTCAAAGCGAATGACGGCATCTTTTTGGTTCCAACGGTCATTGCCGATTCCCAAGTGGCTGCCGTTGGATCAAGTCCCACTACGAATTCGTCTACATCCGGCGGAATGGCAAATTGCAATTCAACCGAATCCAATTCGATCGGTTCTAAATCCGGGGCGACTGATACGGGATTCTGTTTCGCTGCTCGCTTCGGTTTCTTGGTTGCTTTCGTGAGTCGCTTTACCGTCGCCTGTCCATTGAGGAGGTCTTTCTGTGCTTCTGCCGACAGAATGGACTCATCGACGGGTATTGAACCAGTTAGTTGAACATTCTCGATCTTGCAGAAGACCCGATCCGCCAGTTCGCCATATAGACCGGTGACTGCATTAGGAGTTATCGAGTGCGATGCAGGTTGCTCTCTGACTACGGCGGTTGCTTGAAGCAACAGGCGACCACTCTCTGCCGTGCAGATTCCCACCACTTGACCTGTGGTTGCGGCAGACATTGGAGGAGAACTTCGGTTGCTAAGCAACAAATAAGCGTATTCAGTCTCCTCACATATTGCACAAATTGCGGCGACCTCCTCAAAAGGGTCCGGGAACGAGCCGTTTACGGCAAAGCGATAGATCCAATCGATTTTTAAATCACTCATCATTGTCCTCCGTATCAGCGGTGGATGCCTGCATTTGCTTCAGCGTAACTCCATCCTTCGTCTTCCATTCAATCCGTCCGTTGGCAGTTCTGCCGAGAATGACACCGGCAGCCGTGGAGGGTGATCCGAACACCTGATCCTGTTTGAAGATATAATGCTCGCCCATTTCCTGAACGACCCCCTGCTCCAGCAAATCTTTTCGCTGAGTGGACATATAGTTGTGAATCGTGGCTTGTTCCTCTTTGACGAGTTGCGATCCGCTGCGAACCACGAAGCCTTTCGGATCTTCGTAGCCACTGGCTTTTACCTTCTTAGACTCAATATAGAAAAAATCGTGCGGCTCCTTCTTTGTTTCTGTCTTCTCAAAAACGCTGAGACCCAGCAGCGGGAAAATGCTGAGCATGTCCAACAGAAAACTCTCCGTGTCGGCACGTTCGGCTTCCGAGAGCGTCGGTTGCAGGGAGGAACCGGTGTTGTCGAACTTGCACTGCTTGGCGGCTTTGGCGAGTTCCAGCAGGCGGGATTCGAGATGTTTGACATGGGCTTTATTCAGGCTGCTGTCTTTGGTGACGAAGAAGACACACCACTCCCAAAAATCCTTATTGCTATAATGTTTGTTGAGTCGCTCCTTGACGGAATCACCTTCGCCGATGTTGATCGTGGGCAACGCACTGTCTTCGCTGAAGCCAACCAACACATAGATGCCCGTACGATCAAACTCGGGCCGACCCACCACCTGCTTGTAGCCGGTTCGTTTGAAGACGACACCGATGCCGGTCCAGTTCGATTTCTCGACCATTCGCAGACCATCGGGATCTCCGTCTGGCACGAAAATGCGAATGGAGTATGGACGTTGTTGGAAGTCAGGCATGGGCAGTGATCTCCTCGGCTTCGTCGACTTTCACACGGACTTTGCCAGTCAGCAGGTCTTGCATCAGTCCCGACTTTACAACTAGCAGATTCTCTCGCCGCCTCCGCTCTGCTCGAATCACACTTTGGCACTTAGCGTGTCTGTCCACGATCATTTCTTGCTCCTGTACTGGTGGGACAGAAACAAGTGTGTTGCGGACAACGTGTTGTGTGATGACCATCTGTGCTTCAGCAAGGCCAACCTTTCGGCCCTCCCAGCGACTCTGGATTGCGTGCGAAGATAGAATCAGCGGAACGAAGGCAGGTCGTAATATTTCATGGTTGGTGAGTCGCAGCCTAAGCATATTATCGGAAACCATTAACGCATCTGGCGTATGATCCACATGTGCTACAACTCCGATCCGGTTACGAGGCCCGACCCGTGTTATCAGGATGTCATCAGGCCGAACAAAAGCCTTTACCTCTGGAGACAACTCATCAGGAAGTCGCTTATTTTCATTTGGGTCATAACCTTCCCAAGAAATCGAAGTCGTCTTCAACGAACCACACTCGCCGTGGGATGCCGGTGTCGTCTCGCATATGGGACTCCAACCAGAATCCATGTACGATATTGAATCACCGAAAGTATGGAGACACCACTCCTTCGGAATCCATCCGAGTTCGGATTGCTTGTACAAGTCGGGGGCTTGTTCTTGGGTGGGGCGAAGTTGGCCGTCCGAGTCCACACCTCGGGTGAACAGGTCGTGCATCATCCCCTGTTTGATCGCCTGATACTTGGCAATCAACGCTTCAGTCTTCTCAATCAAGTTGTCCAGCGTCGTCAGAATCCGAGCGATCTTGCGCTGCTCAGTGAGGGACTCAGGGAATGAAATGCATATACGACGAAATACACTCTGCTTGATTCCTTCAACAGTTGAACCGGTGCTTTTTGCAAAAATACGCTTTCGAATTGATTCAGCCATCAATAGGTATTTCAGAAATCCTGAAAACATACGACCATTGGTTTGCAGAATTATAACCCTCTGGGCGAAAGCGAGTCTCCTCTTGGATGTGATCTGTGCGACATTTGCTAAAGGAGCTTCGGTTGTAAACAGCACATCGCCATGTTTAGGAATTCCACGTGTCATCCATGATTCGTAAGCGAGTTCGGAAATGTATTCCCTTGGCTCATCTTCAATGTATCCGTTACGGACATTTTTTGCCGTGATAAGTGGAATCCCGCTTTCGGTTTTTGATGGTGTTTTACCTCGATAATCTATGATGCGGCTTAGGATACCATCGACGACATCAATCTCCCATCCAGTCGCTATTAGTTGAGAATTGAATACCTGTGTTTCGACCAACTTACTCATACCCCAACTCCTTCAAAAACTGACTGAGTTGGGCGGCTTCCTGATCTCGTTCTTCCAGAATCACCGCAGTTGTTACAGCGTACTTCTCGCAGAGGTTTTCAATTTCAGATGTCAAGGCACGTTGATACTGTCGTAGGTACCCATCGAATCGTTCACTCAAAACTCGGCGAAACCGTTCCAAGATCAATTGCTTTGCTTCATCAACACTGATTTTGGAACGGGCGGCAGTAACCAGTTCATCTCGCTGCTTCCCAACTTCCTTGATGCCGCTTTTCAGCGACTTGAGTTCTGTTTCCAAGGCAGAGTGCCGTGCCAGTTGTTCGTCAATCTTTTCAATCTGCTCCTGAACTTCGATCCCTTCCGCCTCGTCGTCACTGGCTTCGGCAAGTTTTTCGTTGATCTCGCTTTGCGAGTAATTCGCTGCCTCCATCCGTTTAATGTCCAGACGCATCGACTTCACATGCTTTTTGATCTGCTTGACTTTGGCCGTAAGCTCTTTCCTGTCTGACTTCAGTGATTTAACCACCTCCTTTGGCAGCACACCATCCTCAGACTCTTCCGGCTCGTCACCCTCTTCACTCGCATCGGCAGCCGCAAACAACGCTTCCAGTTCGGCAATGCGAGCGTGATCCTGTTCGATCTTTTCCAGCACTTCAGGGAACTGGGATTGCAGGATGTCTTCTTCAGGAATCAGTTCTGGTCCCCAACCACTGGCTGCCACCGATTTGAAGTCAGCCGCCAAAGAGTTCATGTAAGCGGCAAGCGCTCCATGCACCTGATGTAAATCAAGAATACCCTGCGGCACCAACGCTTTGCCGAGACTGCCAAGAAACTGTCGGCGAAGTTCAAACACATTTTTGTTGTCAGGCAGAGCCTCAATCTCACTAACATGTTTCTTCCACCACTTATCGAGAGCCAGATGAAACTCCTGATGCTTCTGTTGCACACCGTTTGCCGATTCAATCAACGGTTTGATGTCATCCTTTGCAGTGATGGTATCGGCAAAGTCGAGATAGTTCTCGTCTCGTGGCTTGAACAATACCTCTCGCAAACCAGCGTAGTTATCAAAGTATGCGCCAAGTGCATCGACCTCGGACAACGGCACACCCCCATGCAGATGCGCTCGAACATCGTGCGGCTCAGGCGGAGGACTGTTATCGACATACCGCCGAATGTTGAGATTGAAGTCTTCCTCCTCAAGTTCTGCGATGGGCACGTTGCGAGAATATTTTGGCACATCCAGATGTTTGTGGTAAACGTGAGTGATCTTTTCGATGTCTTCGGGGCGCAGCGAGTTCTGGTTCTTGTTCTCTTTGAATTCCAGATCGGCATTGATAAACAGCACACTCTTCCGCTTGCTCGCTCCATTTTTGTTGATGACCAACACGCTGGCAGGAATACCCGTTCCATAAAACAACCCGGCAGGCAAACCGATAACAGCCTCCAAGATGCCTTCTTTAATGAACCGCTTGCGGCAATCTTTCTCTTCCCCACTACGAAACAAAACTCCGTGCGGCATAACCACAGCCATCTTGCCATCACTCTTGAGCGACGAAGCCATGTGCTGCACGAACATCAAGTCGGCTTTTTTCCCTTTCGTGAATGTGTGATACCGCTCAGGGAATTCAACATCGGCTTTCTTGGGAGCCGTTTGTGCAAAAGGGGGATTGGCGATCACTTGATCAAATCGACGAATCTCACCCGTCGCCTTGTCTCGATGCTGAGGGTTCTTCAGCGTACAACCCTGCCGAATGTCGGCACTACGGATGCCGTGCAGGATCATATTCATCTTACAGACAGCCCACGTCCCACCGTTCAATTCCTGACCAGCCAATGAAAGGTCTCGGGGATTGCCCCCGATCTCTTCGACATATTGCCGTGACTGAATCAACATACCGCCCGAACCAGCACAGGGATCGCAGACACTCATTCCCTCCTGCGGCTCCAACACATGCACCATCATGCGAACGACTTCGGCAGGCGTATAGAACTCGCCCCCCTTCTTCCCGGCACTGTCGGCAAAGTATTTGATCAGATACTCGTAGGCGGCACCGAGCAAGTCAGGGAACTCGAAATCGTCGTTTGACAGCGGGATTTCATCAAAGTGCTGAATAAACTCGATCAGAATACTGTCGTCCATCGTTCGCTGGCCGACCTTGCGATTGAAGTTGATCGCCTTCAAAACATCTTGCAGCGTATCTGGGTTGGCATCCTCAATAGCCGCCAGAGCTTTATTCAATCCAGAGCCAACCGACTGCTTCAAATGCTTGATCTTGCTCCAGTGAGCTTTCTCAGGAATAAAGAAGTCATACTTATCAGGATTCTCAAGCTGCTTCTCGACCAAATCCTCACGCAGTTTCCCCGTGTATTCCTGCCGCAGTTTCTGCCGATCATAATCGAACTGGTCACTCAACCGCTTCAGGAACAGCATCCCAAAAATGTATTCCTTAAACTCAGAGGCATCCATATTCCCACGAAGAATATCACAAGCCTCAAACAACCGCCGCTCCAACTTAGCCAACGTGAGCTTCTCGGGCTTCTTTGCCCGTTGACCGCTACTGGCATTCGCCGTTGATAATTCTGTCACTTCAGCCATTAAGTTCATTTTCCTGATTTTAATTGATCTTCGTCCGACAAGGGAGGTGCTTGAAATTCCCTCAACAGTGCATCGAGTTCCCACTACTTAAACAGTCGGTATCGTTTGACTGGATGCCGATGTGCGGCAATTTTCCCAGCATTTTCCAAGTTGCGTAGTGTGTTCGGAGAGAAGCCGAGTTACTCAACAGCTTCCGAAATACGTAAGAATCCTGAAGGTTTATCACGAACATTCTCTTTGACTGATGTGCCCCCTAAACTAGATGGACCAGACGTTGGTGAACATTACCAGACCACGTTATGATTGTCGAATAGAGATAGGTCGAGAAATCATAGATGGAGCGAGCAAAGATGGCGAAAACTGTTCCGGTTACGAAGTTCACGGAACTACGTGGGCTGGATCGAATTTCAATCATTACACATGAGATGAATTGCATATTTCGTACGATCTCGCAGGATGATTTTGGCATTGATGGCGAGATCGAAGTCGTCACTCCCAAAGCGGATGGGTGTGGATTAGAGACAAGCGGCGGCATCATCAAGGTGCAGGCTAAATCTGGCAGTAGCTACATCAAAAAAGATCATGGCCCGACTTTCGCCACTCCCGTCCGAATCGACGATCTTGAATATTGGAACAGATGTACGTTTCCCGTATTCTTTATCGTGTATTATCCCAAAGAGGATGCGCTCTATTACAAAGAGATCAAAACTTACATTCGTGAAACCTCTGACATTTGGAAGAAACCGCTTGAAGTAGTCTTCAACAAAGCTACTGATCAGTTCACGTCTGATGTAAAGAAAAGCGTATGTGACCATGCAGCCGTTAGTCCACCTCGGATTTCGTTCGACCAAAAAGAGCGCCTCTACTCAAATCTATTACCTGTCCGTCAATTGCCGAAGACACTGACTTTTGCCAAGACTCGGCGCAAATTGGCAAGTCGAATTAAACAAGAGATTGAGGGCTATAAGCCACCGTTCTGCATACACGACGGATATCTATACACTTTGTCCGATTTGTACAATGAAAATAACATGCTTCGAAAGTTTTGTGACGAGAAGACAATTGACGAGATGCCTTTTAATGATTGGCTTGACGACTTTGACCTGCGCAAGAATTTAGTTTTCATGATTAACCAATTATTTGGGAGCCATTGTCACAGATGCGGTTTAGCGTACAACAGAGATTTCAAGCGAACGTATTTTCCACGTGAACCAAGAAGAGATGCGGATAAGACTTTTACACGAATGTGGACTAGCCCTCGAACAAAGCGGGACGCACCTCCTCGAACTGTTGTAAAATTCTATGAATATGGGACGTTTAAGTTCTGGCGGCATTTGGCGGCTGAGTTTCGGTTTGAGCAATTCAGTCAAAAGTGGTTTCTAAGGATCACTCCCAAGTTACTGTACACTGATGACGGCAAAAAAGTATGCGATCCAAAGTTGGTTGGACCATATACGACCAGAATGAAAGCGATGGAGCACAATCCACAGGTATTAAACCATATACTCTTCTGGGGACAAACCCTTACTAATGGACGTCAACAAATCGAGTTGACTCTCTATGGCAAGACACTCGTCGTGATTGAGCCAGAGCCAGCGACGGTTATTGCGGATTTTGCAATTCCCTATGATCCGGCTACTTATGAAGAAGAGCCAATGTCTCCTCAGTTGACACTGTTTGGTACAGAGGGCTTGGAGGACGAGTCGGATGAGTATTAGGATTGAATATCTCAAGGAACCGAAATTGCAATTCGGACAATACTTTGAGCATCAAGATACCAAGACGGGACTTTCCGAATACGGCCCGTTTGGGAAAAATATACCGGGTCTTCATCCATCTGAGATCAAAATTGGTTTTATCGGCACTCGGGAAACCATCTCTGGTGCGAAGGAATGGATAGAGGAGTGTGGGGCAGAAATAGAAAGCGAGAATTCAAAGGTCATCAAGGCAAAGATTAAGGAAGCAGAAAATCTTCCGAAATTGTTTGGTCAGGGGATCTTTGAAGATCAGCATATTCATGAACCAATCGTTCGACTGTACAAGATTCTAAATCGTGACTTCATTGGATTCTCAAAGAAGTCTGAATTCGAGTCGTGTTTCCAAGTGAATGACCGATGGGACCGAACAATTCGACCAGACGAGATCAACAAGACACTTGGAATTCAAGATAAGCAGCGAAGAATATGGGAACTCGTCGATCTCTTTGATAGTCACATAAAAAGTCTAGCCGAAACGAGTCCTGCACCTGACATTATTGTCCTCGCCCTTACTCCTGAAATCGTAGACGATGCCTATACGGCTCAAATTACCGGAAATTTTCACCTCAACTTTCGACGTGCCATCAAAGCCAAAGCAATGCGTTGGGGTGTACCCATTCAACTAATTCAAAGAAGTACAATTCTCGGCACGAAACCCAAGGGACGCAAAACACCACTCCAAGAAAAAGCAACTCGTGCTTGGAATTTTTGCACTGCTCTATACTACAAGGCTGAAGGGATTCCATGGTGTCCAGTGACAGTCGAGAAGGACACATGCTTCATAGGTGTCGATTTCTATGTGGCACAGGGGGGGCATGAAAATCTTACTATGAGGACTAGCGTGGCTCAAGCATTTGACTATCTCGGACAAGGTCTTGTTCTTCGAGGCGATCCTTTTGAGTGGAATTCCGATGCTAACGGCAAAAGTCCGCACATGTCACGTGAAGGTGCAAGCAGATTAGTAAGCGCCACACTTAAAGAATATGTGAATGTTAGAGGCACACCGCCAAAAAGAGTTGTGGTTCATAAGTCTTCACGCTTTTGGGGAAGTGACCACGGTGAATTCAATGAACTTGATGGATTTATCGAGGGAATCGAAAGTGTCTTTCCCGGTTGCGACTATGATTTGGTTACACTCATTCGTTCACGCATTCGACTGTTTCGAGAAGGACAGTATCCGCCAGCACGAGGCTCCTACTTTTGCATCGAGGATGAAGCCCACTTTCTTTATACCATGGGATTTGTCCCCTATCTCGAAACATTTCCCGGCAGCTATATTCCTGAACCATGGCAGATTCTCGAACGGTACGGTAGTAGCGCACCTAAGGATTTGTTTCGGGAAGTGCTGGAACTGACAAAAATGAACGTTAACAACTGCTCTTTTGCAGATGGCACACCAATCACTTTGTCCTTCTCACAAAAAATCGGTGAGATTATGAAACATGTATCAGATGAAGATACGGTCCAGACTAGTTACAGATTTTATATGTAAAGGCCCTACTATTCAAAGGATTCAACAAGTTGGTACAACAAACAACTCCACCTAAAGGAAACGCACACGGCCTCGGCACAGGGTTGTTTGAGTTTTACGCATCTCAGGCAAGTGTCATGCTGGCACAATATGACAACATTGTTCATCTCATTGGTCCAACAGACGACTGGACTGCTCCGGGCACACATTGCGAAGTACTTCTTCGAGATTTTATTCGCCGAAACCTTCCATCTAAATTTAGTGTAGATAAGGGGTTTATCTACGGAAGAAGAGAAGTTGAAGGGAAGTCGAAGCATTGTCCCGAGATTGATATTCTCATTCACGATACAGCAAACTACCGACCTGCTTTTCGTCTTGAAGACTTCGTGATTGTTCAGCCAGAAGCAGTGCGAGGAGTAATTCAAATCAAGCGGACTCTTACTTCAGGTCAGCTTGCAAGTGCATTAGAAAACGTGGTTGAAGCAAAGCGTTTTGTGCGAGATTGCAAAACTCAACAATCAATTCCACTAGACGGTGTTTTCAGTGCAGCAGTTTTTTTCGAGGATGAAGTAGTAGTACCAAAAACAAAGCCCGTAAGCGACACATATCAGAACCAGATTAAAAGTCATTTTACTGACCTTAGCGACGCATATACTATGCCAAACTACGTAGGCTCACTGAAGCACTTGTCATTTTTCTTTGGTGGTCTCAACAAAAACAAAATGCACTATAAAGTTTACAAGTCTGTTCACAATGGGGTGAACGCTGGTCTTCAGGGGTTTCTCTACTGTTTATCTGAAGCCATTCTCTCTTTCGGAATGCAGCCTCGATTTCAGTTTCCAGATGACTACTTGAATATTGATCACTTCGTATTTTACGAAGCTGATAGCAACTCATGAAAATCCTCTTCCTCCACGGCTGGCACAGCGTCGTTGGTGGGTTGAAACCAACCTACCTCAAAGATGCTGGTCACGAAGTCATCAATCCTGCTCTCGATGATGACGACTTCGACGCAGCGGTCCAAACGGCTCAAGCCGAGTTCGACCAGCACCACCCCGATGTTATCGTTGGCAGTTCCAGAGGTGGTGCGGTGGCAATGAATATTGAGTCGGGTGAAACTCCGCTCGTACTTCTATGCCCTGCTTGGAAAAATTGGGGAACCGAAACAATGGTCAAGCCCAATACTACCATCCTCCACAGTCTTGCGGACGATGTTATTCCCTTTGAGGATTCTGAGGAATTGGCTGGTAAGAGTAACGCAAAGCTAATTGAAATCGGCAACGATCACCGACTTGCAGATCCTGAGTCACTGGAAACGATGTTAAAAGCGTGTGAGAAGTTTTCTCAATGAACTACGAAAGGAAATTAATCTGTGGATTATTCGGAAGATGAAGTCAACGACGCTATTAAGGCACAGCGGTTGGTATGTCAAAAGTTACTGGAAATCATGGACTTGCAGGGAGATATTGATGCATTATTACGTGACAGCCATCCGTCACCGTTCGGATCTGCCAAGTTCAAGAAAGCTCGACCCGAGGAACTGCAAAGAATGGTGATGATGACTGCCATTCAATTCATATTGTTTGAGCCAGACGATTGGGTAGAGGGAAACAAGGACTTCAAAGTCGCTGCTGAGAATTTACTCAACCTGACTTCTTCGCAGTTGAATTGGCTCAAAGAAAAGTATCCCAATCCATGAGTGACCTTGAATCAACATTTCATTTCGGAACTTAAAAATGAAATCAGAAGACGATGAGTTACTGCATGTTCTAAATGAATTGAAGCAGGACATTGGCTACGACATGAGGGGTGGCGGATGGACATTCATTTTCAAGCCGTGCGACTATCAAGCCAATCGATTCAGTTTGGCTGAGCTTACAGAATTGGTGTTGAAGAATTCAGAAAAACTTGGAACAGGTCATGGTCAAATACTGACTATTGATTTTGCAACTTTGCCTTGGGGAATTTATGGTTGGAGAAATCATGAAGGATTTGGTTTTGCCAAATCTGGAATTTTCGTTTATCAAAAAACATATCAGGAAAATTTCGGGTTTTATGGTGTCAGAGGTGTGGAGAAAATTCCTCGTGGGGAATGGATCGGCATAAGTTGGTCGTACATTCAGTTATTTATGTTCTTCTGGAGCATGTCGAAGTTACTTGATGGGTTCTCAGATACAGAGTTTTTCGATTACTCATTAACTGCCACTAAATTGAAAAACAAAAGTCTGGTTATTCACAAGAGTTGGCTTGATACGGAAACACAGGATTTGATATGCCCAAACATCGAAGGTACTAATGAACTCAAGATAGAAAGAAGAGTCTCTACCGATTCCATTATCAATGACTGGAAAACTGAAGCACGCTTTGCAATGAAATGTTTTTTCGATCTGTTTCCTAACCCTATCTTAACGGAAGAGCGTTTAACTACCTACCTCAATAGATGGAAACGATGACCTCGCAGTATTCTTAGTCGAGCCAATTACTGCCTTTTGTTCAACAGTTCCATATTGTTCCCAGACATTTCCCGAACCTTGCTCATGAGGCAACGCATTGGGTAAGTTGAGACGGCAATTAAAGCCGTGAAGCCCGATCTGATTGCTCCGCTTCCCAAAGATTCCACGCAAGGGCAAAGTCGTTACTGGCATTACTGTGTCTCATAAAAAGCCTCACCTCCCATCAAAAGTTTGTCCAGTCTGTAATCGTCCATTCTCATGGAGAAAGAAGTGGGAACGTTGCTGGGAGCAAGTCAGGTATTGTTCTGATGCTTGCCGCAAAAAAAGTAAACAACCTAATCCAAGTGGGAAGTGATCGTAGCTGCTCCCAATCCGTTGAACATGTTGTTGGAAGCGTATGAGAGATGGCTATAATTTCATAGAAATCAAACACTCAAATTGAAAAGGTGAAAAGCTGCCGCCGTGTCTCGAATCCAACACCTCCTCACCCAAATCGCACCACATCGAAACGCTTTGATTAATCATGCTGTCTACAACCACTTGAACAATCTCGATGCATTTCACACTTTCATGGAACATCATGTTTATGCGGTGTGGGACTTTATGTCACTGCTCAAGTCGTTGCAAAATCAATTTGCATGCACCACAGTTCCTTGGCATCCATCGTCAGATGCATCAGCCTGTCGGATGATCAATGAAATCGTCTTGGCTGAAGAGAGTGATGAAGATGGAAGAGGTGGCTTTGCCAGTCACTTCGAACTCTACTGTCGATCCATGAAAACCTGTGGTGCAAGCGTTGATGGAATTGAAAAGTTCCTTTTCAATCTGAAACACATGACATTACATGAGGCATTGATCTCCTCCGATATTCCCCAACCAGCAGTAATCTTCATCCAGAGCACCTTCGAGATCATTGATTCTTACGATCCTATAGCGATTACCTCCGCTTTCACTTTTGGACGGGAAGATTTACTACCCAATGTCTTCCAACGAATTGTTGATGAGCTTAATGTGAAAACAGATGGTAGAATGGATGAGTTCAAATATTATCTCGAACGACACATTGGACTGGATGGGGACGAGCATGGACCGATGGCAAACCGTCTTATTGAACAGTTATGCCAAGACGATGAGCAGAAATGGATTGTTGTGGAACAAGCTGCGATAAAAACATTGGTTGCAAGAAAACAGTTGTGGGATGCGATATTGAGCAGCATTGTTAAAAGTTGATCACGAATCTCCGTTCCTTCCAAACCTCTTCCCTACCTTCTCCTCATCTTCTTCCATCGCTTTCTGAACCAGTTCAAAATATTCGGGATCGTCAGCCGCAAATTCTGTCGCTGTCTGCTTCAAAATCTTGACGATTTCTTTGACCCTGTAGGACGATCCAAACTCAGACGATAAATCTTTCATTCGGACGTTCGATAGCCGAGCATCGAGTACTTGGACCGCTTCATTACCTGCCCTAAGCCTGAGGTAATCTCTGAATTCGTCAACCAACGTTTGAGATAAGTTTTTATCAGGTGCGGGCAATCCCATCGCATGCACATCTGCGTTGGGAAATCTTTTCCTTTTTTGATTTCGTTTTTGCACCAAGTTGAGAATCGCATTTCTCACTGAAAGCTTAAATCTTCCCTCAATCGGCTGCCCTTTCCAACTACTGAAAAATTTCCCCATCACCAAATGCTGAATAACTTCACTTACCAATTCATCCAGCGACTCTTCGTCAAATCCAGCCGATCTAAGTGATCGATCAAGGTAGCCCACAAAATCCATGTTTTGAAACCTTATCAATTGGCTTTTTTGTTCGGGATCATCAGTCTTGCTTATCAGCTTTTGGACTTCACTTTTAAATAGTCGATTAAATCCCTCCCTATCAAATAAGGAAGAGACTTCGTGGAAACTGAGGTACGTGATGAATTCGGTAAAAGTAATCATGCAATTATTTATGCATCTCAAATCATTTTTCATCCTCCGAAGAAAAATTTTTTGTCTTTCTCAATGAGCAACCAACAACTCATTTTGAAAGCAAGATATGCCATCCAATACTCAAGTCCGTGAGCAGATCACTAAGCAAATCGTCGTAGCAATTGAATCGGGGAAAACACTGCCTTGGAGAATGCCTTGGAAGTGCGACAGCAATGCTGGGATGCCGAGAAATGTCATCTCAAAGCAGACATACAGCGGGATTAATCCATTGTTACTTTGGGTTGCTTCGGAACGTCTCGGACTTCAATCCAAGTGGTGGGGGACGTTCAAACAATGGACGGAGCTTGGTTTTCAAATCAAGAAGCGTCCTAGTGATGTCCCTTCGGGTCGATGGGGCACAAAAATCATTTTCTACAAACCCATTCAGAAAAAGCAGGACGAAGAAAATAAAGACTCCGAGAAGAAAGAGTCGTATCTGCTCGCAAAGCAGATCACCTTATTTTGTGCTGATCAAGTTGAAGGTGCGGAACAATTCCAAGTTGGAAATGACCTCCCAGTTGGAGATTTCCAAGAATACTCGTTAGCTGAAGAATTGATTCAGGGAACATCTGCTGTCATTACACATCAGGGTGAACGTGCCTACTTCAATCCAAGCACTGAAGAAATCGTTGTTCCGCAAAAACATAAGTTCGAAACCACGGGCGCATATTACGCAACCATACTTCACGAGTTGGCACATTGGTCTGAAAATAGAACCATTAGTGACCCTTTGCTTATCGGCTATGCAGAAGAAGAATTGGTAGCAGAACTTTGTGCCACATTTCTTTGTGCCGAACTAGGTGTACCTCAGACGGATTCTCTTGACAATCACGCTGCGTATCTCGGCTCATGGCTCAAACAAATGTCAGGGGATTCCTCATTCATTTTTAGAGCGAGTCGTCAGGCATCCTATGTCGCTAATTTCCTTCTTTCGTTCTTGCCTGAAAAGAAGGGTGAACTCAATCCTCAATCTCAAGGAGTCTTACTCACATGATGAGTCTCGAAACAATTATTGCGTTGAACAATGAAGTCGCACATCGAGCATCGAGTAAGAGGAAGTTACCTTACATCCCATTCAGTCCAAATGAAGCAGAACACATCATTACCTTCCCTCTTCCTAACCTTGGCGGTTATGTGCCTGTAGGTTGGGAAAAGGTAGAAGATTGGTTCGTTGATCGAACTGGGCAAGGTTACGAATCCGAGCCAGCGATAACACATCGCTCATTTACACAATTGCTCACCGAATACATTTCCATGAACCCAGACCACGGATATGGGATTAGCGAAGAAGGTCCGTTTCAGGTAGTAATTTCGGCATATCGGTATGTCGGAATTTCCGAGTTACATACCCGTTCCGCCTTGGCGGGAGAATAATTTATCCGCCTAATGGGCGGCAAAAGGAGATACAAATTGAACGACGTTAATGAATATGTTCCCAACTCAATCAACCAAATCATTGGACAAAGGCAAGTCCGTGATGTAGTCGAGGTAGCACTAGATGCTGCACAAATCGATGGCAAACGCTTCGACCATTCTTTACTGGTTGGACCTGCGGGAATGGGGAAAAGTATGTCCGCAAACATTATTGCCGCTGAAATGGCGACTGAATTCTATGAAGTGCTGGGGCAAAGTATCTCATCACCAGCCGATCTCAATGCTTTGCTTTTGCAGGCAAAAGACAGAGACATTATTCACATTGATGAAGCTCATGAGCTAAAAAAAGAATTTCAAACCGCCCTATACCTTGCCATCGATAAGCAGACGATCTTCGTTAATGGTGGGAAGAATAAGCCAGTGGGTATCCCAATTGCTGACTTCACTTTGCTTCTCTCCACAACTGACGAATACGACCTTCTTCAACCTCTTCGTGACCGCATGAGGTTGACCTTGAAATTCGATTTCTACTCAGACCTCGACCTTATGCATTTGGTATCTCAT
The DNA here is from genome assembly GCF_007859715.1 of Rubinisphaera italica. Classification (NCBI taxonomy): domain Bacteria; kingdom Pseudomonadati; phylum Planctomycetota; class Planctomycetia; order Planctomycetales; family Planctomycetaceae; genus Rubinisphaera; species Rubinisphaera italica. The sequence goes on along the minus strand of NZ_SJPG01000001.1, from coordinate 4,561,920 downwards.
AGAGCCAGAGCTTTGTCTTGGGAACTTGAGGAAAATGTTCCCGTCGAGATCGCAATTCGTGGAAAAGGAATTCCAAGAATTGCATTGAGGTTACTTCAGTCGGCAAGAAGAGTATGCCGAGCAGAAGGTGAGGAAATGATTCGATGCCATCATCTTCATCGAGCTTGCCAACTGGATGGTCTTGATCAACTCGGGCTGGATCGCACTGAGCAGAAATATCTTTCTTTACTCAAAGAAGGTCCACTACGGTTGAATGTTATTGCATCATCACTTGGCTTGCCATCACGCACAGTCTCGACTGTTACGGAACAATTTCTAATGAGGGCTGGTTTGATTGCGAAAGATGATCAAAGTCGTCGTCAATTAACCGACAAGGGACATTCCCACCTATCCCCTACCCGCCAACAAGTTGATCAATAAGTGAAAGAAAGGTGTCAAATGTCTGTTCAAACAAAAGCCGCTGTGACCGTCGCAGAGATGTCGAGAATGCTGGGAATGAGCCGAGCAAGATTTTACCAGCTACTCGGTTCAACTTTCCCAGAGCCAAGTCGTGATGAAAGAGGTCGACCATTTTACAACGAGAGTCAACAGGAGTTGTGTCTGGAAGTAAGGAGAAGAAATTGTGGTGTCGATGGGAAGCCGATTCTCTTCTACGCACCTCGCACTAGCTTCACACCTTCCCCTACCCGCTCCAAACCCAAGCCTAAAGTGTCTGAAGATTACTCGGCAATCATCGAAGGTGTAAGTGCCTTGGGAATGAGTGTGACCTCCACTCATGTTGAGGAGGAGATTAGGAAGTTGTTTCCTGATGGCATCTCTGGTCTTGATGAGGGAGCAGTCATCAGAGAAGTATTCTTGTCCATAAACCGCCAAGAATCCAAGTAATAATGTCGAGTGATAATAGTCAATATCAGCCCAATCCAGAGTAGAAAGTGTCAATTAAGTGTCTAATTTGTGTTCAGATGAAGGTCAGAATTCAGGTGATAATGTTTTGCCAGCAGAGTTTGTTGAAAAACGGGTCGATGACCTCTTTACGACCTTCTTGAACTCTCACGACTTCTCCACCCACACCCGTCGTGCGATGGCAAATGATTTGAAAAAGTTCGCTCAATGGTTTCTAGAAGCGAATGCGGAAAAGCTCAGCCTCGACCGAGTCACGACTAGAGATATTCTCGACTTCCGCACTTTTCTTAGCCGAGATCAGAAACAAGCTGTAGCGACAGTGAATCGAGCTTTGGTGACTCTTCGTCGATTCTTTCGGTGGCTGGTAGAGAATGGAGAAATGCCTTCAAATCCTGCCAAGCCAGTCAAAGAGCTTCGACGACAAGAATTGGCACCGAAAGGTTTGGATCGGACTCAGGTTCGGAAACTTTTACGGGAAGTTGAACTTCGGCAAGATGCTCGAAGCAATGCCTTGTTTCATTTGATGCTGTTCACAGGCTGTAGGGTTGGTGATTTGGTGAATCTTGAATTGAGTGATGTATTGATCTCTGAGCGATCTGGCTCGGTTGTATTTCGAAATGGGAAGGGAAATAAGCAAAGGACTGTTCCTCTTCCTCACAATGCAAGAGTTGCCCTGTCTGCTTATCTTGCAGCACGACCGCCAGTTTCTTTGAATAACGTATTTATTGGAGAACGTGGTGGGCTTTCAGACCGTGGAATCAGATCAATCTGTGATAAATATTCGGCAATTTGTGGGATCAAGATCCATCCACACCTACTCAGACACACTTTCGCACATCAGTTCCTGAGGGATTCTCAGAATGATCTGGTCAGTCTTGCTCAGATTCTGGGGCACGAAAATTTAAACACGACAGGAAGATATTCAAGAAGAAATGCGGATGAGTTGGGAATGATTGCGGAGAAGGTAGGGTATTGAATCATTTGCCATTCTCTCCTTGGTCTGCAAATGACTTGAATAGAACCAGCCATAACACTCTCTAAATAATGAGGGTAGTTGACTCTATTGTTGCTCAGCATATCGAATCAATTCCTCAATGGTTGCACGTGCATCAGTTGCGGCAGATTTCAAATCATCATATTGACCGCTTATTATTAGTCCTGTGAAAATAGCGACGACATCAGCAAATTTGCAATGATTCTTTTTGGATTGATTACGAGGTACTGCATACTCAATATTTTCTGCAAGATTAAGCAACGAAATGTTTGGAGTATTCTCTTTCACGATATCAAATGATTTAAAGATTGTGGCAGCAATGATAAATTCCGATTGATCTGGGAATGCCTTATTCAAAGATTTGAGAATGGCATCAAACCTGTCAACAATCTTTGGATCGAGAGGAACCGAATTATTTGTTTCTAACACTGCAAGCTTTTCTGCGGGAGATAAATTTCCAGCATCTTTTCTAGGTTTTTCAAGCAACAGCCCAGAAGGGGGAGGTGTCCCGCCTTTGTTCTCTATAAGGGCATCTCTTTCATGAACAGAGGTTGTATAAAGGTGATTACCAAGTTCTTTGTCATAAAATGCAAACACTGGCAGAACATTTTTGAACTCTGAACCAGTTGCCTTGAAATCATGCGGAAATACATATGAAACCATTGGATGAAGTGATTTATTATTGTCTTTCAAGACCTCGTTTTTTTCTGGTTCAAAAGCCGTATAGAAGTAATGAGGTAACTTTCCGAACGGTACTGTAATTCGGAAAAGTCTATTTGTTCCCGCTTTTGGCTTTGTGTAAACATATGCAAGGAAGGTGTCAAGTTGGGCTTTTTCTTGTTCAATTGCGTCGATTACTTCCTTCTTGTCAATTGTGTAGATGTGTGAACGATCAGGACGCACTAGGCGGTAAAGACGAACTGTTTCTTCATTCGGATTCGCTGGCACATAAAATTTAATCCCTTGATACTCATATCCAGCCATGACTGAAGATGAGAATCCCAGCAGTATTGTCAGTGCTGTTATCGCAAATTGTTTCATTTCTTTACCTCGTGATGATGCTTGTAGCGTTGGCGATAAACCTTCTCGAATTGCAATGGGAAGAGCCGTGAAGCCAACTACTATTCACCATTCCGCTTATCGTCATCTTCGTTTGAGTCTACGAAGCAGTGATGATGAGAGAGGATAGATGACTTGCAATCGAATCGTTGCACAATTGTACTATCAGCAAGTTAAACTGCATTTTCAACCAACAAGAGAGTTTCATCTGTCTTTCTACCTGACCCCTTCCCACTCAGTAGAAAGACACAAATGATCGAAATCACTAAACCGCTATTTCATTTGGGCAAAGTCGTCGCAACTCACGGCGCATTGGACCTGCTATCTAAGTCCGAAATTCCTTCATTCCAGCTTCTCTCAAAACATGTATCAGGCGATTGGGGAGCCTTAACGGAAGAAGACAAGGAAGCGAACGATCATGCACTTGCGCATGGTGATCGGATTCTTTCGTCTTATGCAGTGGGTGGGAATAAGGTGTGGGTGATAACAGAAGCCGATAGGTCTTCAACCTGCATCCTCTTGCCCGAGGAGTATTGATCATGCATTGGGTAGGATTTCTTTTCGTCTTTGTCGTTTTGTCGCTTCGCAATCCCGAACTCTTCGGAGTTGGGTTGGGATTGGTGGGAGGTTATTCCCTCATGTATTTCTTCTATCGTTTGCTTGGCGGGAAGGAAGGACCTCTTAAATGATTGATTTATGGGACGTTGCTGGAGCATTACTCATGCTTTCAATTTTCATCATTCCGCTTCTAATCTTTGGCGGACTGCCCTTCGAAACACTAATCGGAATCATCGGGCTATTGGGGGCAGCCATAGCCTTTGCAAAACAGGGTGAAAAATGAACCGTAGAAACTTCTTAACTTCAATCGCATGCCTCCCCTTGCTCTCTTCAAGAACGATTCCAACGCTGTCGAAAAAGACACGACGAGCGATACTCACTCTCGCTAATTACGAGTTTGGATTCACTTACCAGATCGAACCAGATGGTCGAGTCATGATTGATGCACTCAATCGGGAGAGGCTGCGAAGAACTTTGGAGATGCCGAATCTGGAATCAGAATTAAGAAGCTTGCCGAGTCTTGAGATCGACAGAGATGAGCTTTGTTTGCTCCGAGCATGCAGTTCGGATCGTGTCGCAAAACTTTTAATTGGGAAATGATTTTCAAAAAAGGTGGGGGAAAGGGTGGTGGTTGTATGCTGGAGCCTGCTAACAGCAATGCTTTTCTTCTCCAGCATTATTTCAGAAATGAACATAGAATCTCGTCACCATCAAATGCTGTAACCGTTCCATCTTCTAATCCAAATACAGTTTCAGCTTCTTCTGGAGTGGTTACAAGTTCCCCACGTCCTTCAACGTGCATTGAGAACAATTCAAAAAGTGTGGGTTTATTGAGTTCCAAAATGGCTTTCCCGATTTGCCCGAAGCCAACCGATTTGGTTGAAGCGTTATTGATCTGGGAACTGCTTTTCAGTCCAACATCGCACCAATAAACTCGGTGTTCTACAACATCAATGATTACAGGAACACAGGCTCGGCTTGGGGCTGTGAGGTCTACCTTATTACTGACTGTTTTAGGCTCAAAGACTTCGCCTGAGTTTGGCATCTGTCGCATCATCCATCCACAGAAACACTCTGGTAAGGAAGTAAATGGCTGATTAGAGAAGGATAAGACACTCATCACGATAAATCGTGCTTTTCGAGACACTACCGATTTCAAACTAAGGTCAATAAATTCACAAGCACCATTAGGAGCCGAGGTAATGTCCCCGCTGTGGTAACATTCACCTGCTCGCAAATTGTAATAGGCGATGTCTTCGGAGTGTTCCCATTGATCGGTAAATAGCGAAGCTGAAAGGTCAATATCCACACGTTGGACTTCCCCAAGAATAGTGGGCGCCCAAAAGAGAGTGTAAGCTCTCCGAGAGGAGTCGACTATGTCGGGATCATCACAGGCTGGAAAACGGACGCGGCGGCGTTATTCTGAAGAGTTTAAGCGGGATGCCGTGGGACTGGTGACCGAGCAGCATTATCCGCTGGCCGAGGCGGCTCGACGCCTGGATATTCATGTCAGTGTTTTACGCAACTGGAAAGAGAAGTTCATGAGCGGCAAAGAATCGAAGTCCAACGAGAAGTTGTTTGAATCCGAACGTGAAGAGTTGCGACAGCTGCGCGAGGAGAATCGTAAGCTGAGAATGGATCGAGAGATTTTAAAAAAAGCAGCAGCCTTTTTCGCGAAGGAAAATCAGTGAGATTCACCTTTATTGATGACCATGAAGAAGACTTTGAAGTAGCTCGGATGTGTGAAATCTTCGAGGTTTCCCGGAGTGGATATTACACCTGGAAGAATCGTCCGATGAGTATACGCCAGGAGAATCAACAGGAGTTGACACAGGCCATGAAGGAGATTCATCAGGAGACACGAGAAGTGTATGGCTCTCCTCGGATGCATAGAGAATTGCTGGAACGCGGCTATGAGGTCTCAGAGAATACGGTGGCCAAATTGATGAATCAGGCTGGAATTCAGGCAAAAACCAGGAAGAAGTTCAAAAACACCACGGACTCGAATCATTCCCGGCCCGTGGCTGAGAACCATCTGGATCGTCAGTTTGATGCCGTGACAAAAAGCAATGAAGTTTGGCTGAGTGACATCACCTGCATCTGGACTGAGGAGGGCTGGTTGTACCTGGCAGCAGTGCTGGATATGTATACGCGCAAAGTTGTAGGCTGGTCGATGGCCGAACGCATGACCTCAGACCTGGTGGTCAATGCCTTGAGGATGGCAGTGGATCAGGAGGCCGTGTCGAATGCAGACCTCAAAGAATTAACGCTTCACTCAGACCGCGGGAGTCAGTACGCTAGCGAGGATTATCAACAGGTGTTGACCTCGATGGGAATCACCTGTTCGATGAGCCGGAAAGGGAACTGTTGGGACAACGCTCCCATGGAGTCATTTTTTGCGACGTTGAAGAAAGAGCTCGTTCATCATGAGCGATACAAGAAGCGTTCAGAGGCTCGATCGAGCCTGTTTGAATACATCGAAGTGTTTTATAATCGAGTACGGAAACATTCTGCACTGGGCTATCTGAGCCCTGCGCAGTTTGTACAAGTGACTTAACCATTACCCCGCGCCCACTATTCTTGGGGAAGTCCACGTGATTGCCAATCATCACTTGAATTAATGTTTTTCCACCAGCAGAAAAATCGCACAGTATCGCCATCAGGTAAGTTGAACCATGATCCTCTGGCAACAGTATTCAGTGCTCGACTTGCGGATCGTTGTGAGAAAGGCACAATCTGCTGTTTCAGTCTCGCATCAATGAAGCAATGTCCAAGGGATGGCAGTTTCGAAAATCGCTGGACGAGGACTTGACGGATTCCATTTGCAACTGCTTGGATTGTCTCCTCTGGTAACTGTGGAAGTGGCTTATCCGTCAATTGAACCTTAGCTGCATTCCCTTTTGGAAAGAATGCTCGATGGTTAATCGCATCACGTCCACGAAAATGCCCCCATGCCTGTAGCAATACGGGTGTTGATACTTGGTCTGCCACTTTCATAAATGATTGCAGAACCTTCGCTGACTCGGAACATTCCCTAAGTAAGTGATCGAGTCTTCGAGCAAACTCACCCGGGCGCTGGGAAAGTAGAATCAACGCTTCAGTGGTATCTCCGTCGATGATCGACCGTTCAACTTTAGCATTATAAGTTTTGTAAGGCAGATTGTTTCTCAAGATACCGAACGCAGTCAGCGAAAGAGGAAATCTCCGCTTAAAATCCCCCGGATGAAGCCGTTCGCCAAGTCGTACCCAACGCTCTTTCCATCTCAGCATGTCTTCGGTACATGAATTCCCCGAGTGTTCGAGACAATCGAGGAGAAACCGTCGTTCTCTCTTTGAGAAGCTACGAAACTTTGAGGGTTCTGCCAGCGAAACATCGCCGCCTGACATCGCAACTGCCACACGCAATACATCTGTCGCAGTTTTAATATGCCCAACCAATAATTCCTTGTCATCCATGAGGGCAATTAAAGTTGCAAGAGTTTCTTTCTGTGGAATCTGCGGAGGGAGAAGAGTTTCAACGTCTCTGTTATTTACAAACCAGCCCAAGATCTCTTTATCTGTTTCAGATAGCGATCCATTTGCTGCCACGAGTTTCGTGAAGATCGAATTGAAATCATCTTCGCTACCGAGATCAATCCAGCGAAGCTCATGAAATTCTTCCAGCGATGGACGGTCTTCCTTATCATAATTTGGCAAAACAACAAGATTGGGATCACCGAGTGCATCTGACAAATGAAAACCAAAATAGTGCGTCATTGCATTGAAAAACAACTCCGCTTCTGAGGCTTCCATGACTTGATGAGGGAAATTTGGGTACATCGGAGTGAACTTCCGATGTGCCCCCACCATCTCCTGAAGTATCGGTAAAACGGACTGATACCAAGCTGATATTTGAGCATCATCGAGAGTTCTTAACCGCTCAATGAGTGTCTCTTTCAGTCCAAACCCCAAAGCCATGAGATTTTTAACCGCTGTCGCTACGCATTCAGGCGTATTCTCACCATGACCAACAGGAAGGAGTACCCGTAGCCGCTTCGAAAGATAAATATGATTTTGGGTGATCATTTCCATAATGAATAAATTAAAAGGTCGGGGAAGCAGTCGAAGTAGATTTCAAGTGTTAGAAGGAACCTCGACAATAGCCCGACCATTTCAGAATATACCTGATTCCTGATTGAACGTCATTTGTTTTCAAGATCATTTTCTATGGCTCGCTAAAATAATTAGGAACTCAAATATAACTCGCAATACGCAAACTTTCTGAATCAGCCCATCGTTGAATCATTTGTTTTTCCTTGTCATTGGGAAGACGATTAGCCTTACCACGAATCTGACAGATCATTCGATCAGATTTACGGACTTCAATGGTGACCGCCTTTGACATTCCTCCAAACGATTCGAGTTCCAATGTCCATATCGAGCAATATCCCCGAGCGCAGGAATCTGCATAGGTGGCGACACAATGCTTCATCTGTTTCCCTTCTGCCAGCAACGCTTTGCTGCTGAGTAACTCACGTATTGTCCAATATCTTAATGATCCTTTTTTCTCAGAACCCTCCATGAATTCAAATCCCTGAATGCCTGACGGTTCCCATTGGCGAATCTGATATCGGTTGTCGTTATTGAGATAGCGGTGCCAAATATTGACCTGACGTAATAATGATTCTGGAGTCCGACCAGTCATCGACAAATTTGGCTGGGGCGGACTTGTTTCTTCTCGATGTCCATTTGCAATATAAATATGCTCTGGGACAAACCGCTGATATTGGAGGTAATCGATAATTGGACCAACGTGTGTTCGGTCCAACATCGGATGAGAAATGAACCAGCGAATCACTGACGACCAGAATTCATCATTATGGAACTGATCGATCAGTCTGGTTCCAACGATCGCTCTTGCAAGATGTTCATCCCCACCCAGTCCAAGAACCTGCGCCCAACGGAGCGCTTGATCGATGGTCAACTCATTCGGAGACCGAATGAACAGATGAGCCATTTTTTTCGTCAGCGTGATTGGCAACTTACAGTGGCGAATGTTCTGCCCCCGACCAACGTGCATGTACCAGCAACGTCGCTCAGCCGCATCTTTCCGATTGCCTGTGAACCAAACCGTATCAAGAAATAGAGGGACATCATCATACTTTACGAACAGATGTCGAAGCAGAGACGCAAATTGTCGAGAGGAGCTGTGCGAGCGTGGCTTCCAGTCTTCGACAGGTCGCTGCCATGCAGAAGAGTTAGCCGCAAGCTGAGCTAGAGCTTCGACGTAGGTATTCCCCGAAATTTGTCCCAATGAAGCGACCGCTGGTGAGCCGTCAAAGAATTTGGCTCTACAGTTGTGAAGATGTTCGAACAATCGAAGCAGAACTTTTCGATTCGCTTGCCGTTCATGCTTTGGTCGACGGCTTATTCGAAGGTTTTCACATAACCGTTTCAGGTGAGGTAAAGTCACCTCGTTTTCTAATCGTTCTCCAGCAATCACTTCACGAAGAACATCTGACTGATTCCGACTTTCACGTCGATGACTTTGCAGTCTTTCCATTGCGACAGACTGTCGGGAGAAGTTGCGTTCCTGAGAACGCTGATTCCAACTCTTCTTGAGCTTTCGGCTGAACCCATTTAGTTCGCACCATTCTCGGTAGGCTTCCACCGTCGAAAGACCAAGCCCATGAATATGGTTCAGCAACTCACGGTCTAATTCTTCAATGACCACTCGTATTTTATTTTTTCGCATTTAATCGTTGACCGATGATAAGGTAAGCTCATGTAAGACGTTCCAATGAGTGAGGGTTGTTTCGGGTTCATTTCAATCTTTTTTCTGACAATGTGGTTAAGGTTGTATCGTCTGACAAGAATTCGCCAGTAAGGTTCGCATTACGCAATTTTTGAGACGGCACTTTGGCTGCTGCGGTGTGAATGAGCATTGCCAACACATGATAAGCTGTTAAGCCATAATGAGGAGATTTTCGAACCAGTGAAGACCGTGGTTTTACTGATCTGGAAAAATTCGACGAGCGGCAGGAGTATAACTGCACGGAGAATGCCACTCTCAAATTAAGCGGCGAATAATGTCAAGACAGAACATCACGACTTCGAATCATGTTACAAAAACATTAATTCGAAAATGATTTTTAAAAAGCAGTGATGGAAAGGTGGTCGCTTTCAAGTATCGACCACCTCCTGAGATTGTCTTTTTAAAATGATGGGTAATCGAAGTAAAAAAATCCGCCAGAAAATTTTACGAATTTACCCATTACGGCAATTGGAATCCCTTGATCACCCCAAATTTGAACTAAGCCTCAGTCATTCCTCTTTTGATCCACCAATTTCCTGAAGGCTTCTTTCGGTCTTCCATAACCACGGTCTGCTTTCGTGGCAATTGCTGACAACAAAAGATTATTCAATTCGAAACCGAGATCATGTGGAGCAATCTCTTCTGACTCCAGCGCAGTTGTCGCTGTCATTACGAGTTCATTCATTGAACCAGTCACCTGACGATTGAGTGCCTTTGCAAAGGATACAGTTCCACTTGAGGAGATGATGAACTCTTCATAGATAGAAAGCAGCCCATCCTCTTCCATAAACTCACGTATCGTACTGAATGCACGCTGGATGAACTGGCTGTCGTGGTTAATGTCGTCGCCATACATCACGCACGAGTACATCGACTCTGTATTACTCATAATGATATATTGAGTGTGATCTACAACGAACAGATGGGAAGACCAGTCGGCAAGCGGATTCTCTTCTAGCGGCATTTCCTTCAGCTTGCCTGATTTGATCTTCGTGCTGAGTTTATGTGATAGTCTAAAAATCATTGATTCGTCCCGTTAAGATAAAACTGCATCAGGCAGATAGTAACGTTATTCGATGTTTGTGGAGATTCAAACAATGCCCATATTGATCGGGCAATTTGCAGGTAGCTGATCATGTCAGTCCTGTCATCCGAGATTGATGAAACCCTATTTTTAAAAGCGAGTTCAGCTATGCAAGAAAAGCGAATGCGAATTTATTTAGACGATCATTTATCGATGATTGTCGGTGAAATGGAATTGATCGAGCGCTGTCATAACAGCAACCGCAATTCAGAACTTGGATTCTTTTTAATACAACTTCTGTCCGATCTCCGAGTGCAAAAAGAGATTGTTGAGAAGGTGTTCCATTGCTTGGACTTTGAAGTGAGTATCCAAGGGCAGTTGAAACAGGGAGCGGCATGGCTTGCCGAGAAAATTGGACGATTCAAGCTCAATGATTCCTTGCTGGAATACTCAGACTTGAGTCGAGTGGTGGAACTTGAGGCTTTGCTGGCAGTTACGCAAGAGCGGATTGCATTATGGGTAACGGCATAATTTCCCAAGGCATATTGGCGTAGCTACTTTGTTTTGAATACTATATCAAATTGGTATTCGTCATCAAATTCGCTTGAAACTATCAAATGTAGCTGATTACGAGGCTCAAGTATAAGCACGGCATCCCCCACGACTCCGCCATGGTCAAGACAGTAAATGACTCCACGGTAAACGTTTTTTTTCTTATCCCAACTTTGGAACTCGATAATCAATTCACCCTCTGGCATCCCATGCAGTTCAACACGATCAAGCGATTTTCCAAACATGACCACGCTGCCGTCAATGGAAATCCATAGATTGCGAATAAATTCAGGCTCATGCCTTTGAAAAGAATAAAGAGATGCTGTGCAGCATGTCGCTAGTAAAGCAAAAGAAGCGATTACGGACTTTGAGAGGACTTCTACCCGAACCTTGTCAAACAACTTATTGTCAAACCATGTTTTAAGCATTTCAACACCTTACTGATTAGGGAATAAACAGAAGATGTCGGAGACAAAAAAAATGGTGATGCCAAGTTTAGTAGTCACCAGTTAGACTGGGTGCCATATTATTCACACCGAGGGAGGGTAAATTGCACAACGTGGCTGCAACACACTCCTACCATACTTGACATCACCTGCCGACACTCCGACAACGTCGGCAATCCAAAAAAATATTGTGGGGCAGAAGATGACATGAGGCTTGTTGTTGATTTTACAGCGACCCGGTGAAAATGGGTGTGTTAAATCAGAACAGCTAAAACAGGTCGGAATCTTATAAACCTTTTGCAGAGGTTATATAAGCAGTCACACATCATACTTCAACGAAGCTACATACAACTCTTCGATTGCCAGTCCTAAAGAAGAGTTTACCTCTTAGGTTCGAATCTCTCTGGCAATTTTCAGAGTAATCTGCACTTCTGCCCCCTTATCTTAAATGATTTGTGGAACAGTGTCGGAGATGTGTTGACACGAGATTGCAGTCTCATTAGCAACATCTGATATTGTTACTGAAGATTGTAAAGAATGTCAAATGTAATTTTCGAAAAAATAAAAAAAGTTTTGAATATCGATTACCTGTGCAATGAGAGTGTAAAATTCTATTCACCAATTTGCACAATGCATGAACATTATTTGGAGACGAAGGCTGTGGATTTGTTGGGCAGTTGAAATCATTACAGCGACTCAACTTGACAATGACCAACGTCACGGATGCTGGAGTTGCAAAACTTAAAAATCTCACACGACTTCGTCACCTCCGACTCAGCTACACAGGAATTACCGATACTGGAATGAAGTATTTAGATTCGTTTCCCATATTGGAATTACTGGAACTAAGAGATACCCGTGTTACCCAGAGAGCAATTGCCGATTTCATGCGGTCTCACCCGAGATGCAAAGTTACTCCTCCGTAACAATCATGTTTCAGAATTTTTAATTAGAAAATGATTTTTAAAAAGGTGGTGTATGGGTCCCTTTTAATTGCGTCGGGATCTTCTTGAGTGGGTTTATTTAATTGATAAATTTTTGATTCGTAATAAGCATTATTTATCTCACCAGCAATACTTGAACATATCTGGCAGGAAGATCACAGCTGCCCAAGATATTCTTGCAACGGTATTCCTTTTTCTTTTGCTTTCGACTCCAGAGCAGTTAATAAGTCAGAGGGTAATGATATCCTTGAAGAAGGTGGGGATTCCACGAATCCAAATTCAAATCCTAGATTTGCTATTGAATTATCTAGCTCCTGACAGGGACTGCCATCATTGAATGAGTACTTCAATTTAGAAGTCTCCTTCAAGGTTTCTCCCAGATAAAACGTATCCATATCACGATTGTGTCTTTGTACGATCGTTGAACCAGTTTTTCGAAGGTAATCGAGACGCTTGTGGGATAGAGGTTTGTTTTTTTCTCTCCATCTTTTCCACCAGCTTTTTATGGCATTTTCAACCTGATTACCTCTTTGATTTAGGAAGACATATTTCGGATGATCTGAAATGTTTTCTTCAATTGCAATTTGCGTATCCTTCCAAAGAGGATATGAGACAACCGGAGCTGATAATAGTTGATTCAGTTTGTTTCGCTGGTAGACAATTCTGCCTTGTTCTAATCTCAAATTGCTGTGATGCAATTCTGAAACATCAACGTGCCGAAAGCCACAATTAAGAAACAGGAGCAAGAAGCACCGCATATTAGATGGGATGAGTGATAGCAAATTGGAAAACTCTTCACAGGTCCACAACATCGAAGCTCTCTGCAATCGAACATTCCCTTTGCCTTCTGGCACCCGGAAAGGGAACTTTTTCTTGGCCATAAAATCTGATGGCAAATTCAATTTGCACTTTTCTCGACTTGCAGCCCATGTAGTAAACATGCGAAAGACTGAAAAGTAATCTGATTTTGAGTCGGGGGTCAGATTTAGTGAATCAAGATATTTGTGAAATTGTTTAATGTATTCATTATCAATAACGGTAATGTGGTCTTCAAGATTCGCCCAATTACGAAAACTCTGAACTTTGTACCGCCTGTCATGAAATGAATTTTCCTTCAGTCGGCTGCCAACCCAGTCACCAACATCTGCAAGATACTGCTGTAGCCAATATCCAATAGTCTGAGAGACTACTCGATTGTTTTTCGAAGTATTTTTTTTCAGCTCTACGGCATAGCCGGGGATTTCCACATTCTGCTTTTCTCTGAACGTATCTTTAAACAGACTGATTATTTCATCCTCAAATCTTTCTTCAGCAGTCCTTGATGCTTCAGCTAATGCAAGTTGGTATTCATGAAGGGCTTCTTCATATCCTGATTTTGTGTTCGGATGAAAGAAGACTTTAGCCTTGCCTGTTCCTGCAAAATTAAGTTTTCGCCACCCTCCCTTTTTCTTTCCAGCTTTCCACCAGCGTAAAGTGGGCTTTTCGCCAGTTTCCTCGGCGATTCGCTTGAGTGAATCGTAATAATCCATGTTCATCTATCCGGGTGGTATCAGCAGAATGGTATCACTATTACGCAATTATCACCAAAATAAGTGATACCATCAATTCAAATCGTGCTATATTTAAAGGATATTAGAATAATTACTCTTGCTTGACATGCAAGAGGTCACAGATTCGAGTTCTGTCAGGACCACTCGTAAGCAGTTGATACATAATTACTTAAATTGATTCATTTGATTCATGTTTTGATGGGGTTACCCTTTGGATACCCTTTTTCAGATGAATCGATAGGAAATGAGTGCAAATTTTCCTAAGTACTGCTTACACAAACACACAGAACAAGCTTACATTCTGATTGACGGCAATAGACATTATTTAGGCCGCTACGACAGTTCAGACAGCAAAGAGCTTTATTTTCTCAAAATTGCTGAATGGCATGAATCGACTGCCAATCGCAAGGAGGTTGCTCCCTCCCTGGCAGTCAAAGAGTTTTGCACAAGATATCTTCGATTTGTGCAGTGCTATTACCCAAAAGATAAGGTGGATGGTGGATTCAATTTTGCAATGCAACTGACTGTCTTATAATTTTGCACAGCGGTATAGAGTTAGTAATTCCCACCAATTGGATTTTTTGAGAAATTTGTAAGAACTGACATTTTTTTTGCACTTTTCTCAGATAACATACGTCTACATCTCATTGGTATGTTCTCATACAGAATCCATCGGGGTTTCGACGTTCTGTCAAAATCTTTATCGATACGTCTGATGTCGAAACATCTGGCGGCGGCAATTGCTCTCGAAACGGAGTCACGCATTAACTTCCAAGGAGTTTTACAATGCGAAGTTCACTCTCTACTCTAAGATTCCCTCAGCGAATTCAAGCGGCTCTTATACTTACAGGAGCGATTATCCTGTGTCCTTTTACTCTGCAGGCGGAAGAAGCTCCTCCCAAGGCAAGTGAAAATCCGTTGAATGTTGCTTTGAAAGCGTTGTTCTCTCCGAGCCCAGTTCCTGCCTCAACCCCCAAAAATCCCTCCCCTTCCACTCATGAGCAGATCAACTTGATCAAGCTCAAAGAAAAGAATGGTCAGAACACAACAATTCATGCATTGGCTCTCGATAAAGATGGTCGATTACTGGCTGCCTGCGGGGGGACTCGCGTTAGCCGACAGGAGTCGCTTGATGGACCAGCGGTGACGACGATTACTCAGCCGGGCGTAATTAGAGTCTTTGATGCCGAGGGAAATCAGGTCGACAGCTGGAGTGTGCAGATGGCCCCGCAGGCAATTTTTGTGGCTTCGGATGGAGCCATTTTTGTCGCTGGTTATGAAACGATTCTGCAGTTATCACCTTCTGGTGAATTGCTGCACGAAGCGAAGCTGCCTCATGTGGCAGATATGGAAGAGAATACCGATACAATTCGTAAATCGTTGATCGAGCAGATTAAGCAGCAAAGTGCGAGCATGCAGACGTATCTCGATCAGCAGAAAGATCGTCTGGCTGAACTGGAGAAGAAGCCCGAGAGTGAACGAACGGCTTTAGAGAAAAGTCAGATTCAGGCCGCTCAACAGATGGTGGATGCCTATTCCCAGTATGTTGCCACGGATGAAAAAACGATCAACGAACGCGTACTCGCTTCGCTGAATTCCAAAAAGAGCGTCGCCTCTCTGGCAGCAACGAAAGACAATGTCTTTGTCGCAACCTCCGATACTGCCGGCCATGGATTTTGTATCTGGCGGATGTCCCGCGATTTTAAGGACTCCAAAAAGATTGTCACTGGACTTTCCGGCTGCTGCGGAAATATGCACATTGGAGCGGGGAATGGTGAGGTCTATGTCGCTGAAAACGCCCGGCATCGCGTCTGCCGATATGACGAAAATGGAGAGTTGATTACGACGTTTGGGAAGCGTGATCGCGAAGGAGATGAAGGGTTTTCCAGTTGCTGCAATCCAATGAATGTGTTCATCACTGGAGATGGTGAAGTCTACACCTCGGAATCGAATGTCGGTCGTGTCAAACGTTTCACTTCGACCGGTGAATATCAGGAATTGATTGGCGACGTCAGTCTGGTTCCTGGGTGTAAGAATGTTTCGATTGTTGTGACCCCCGATCATGATCGCGTCTACATGATGGATATGACACGCTCGCATATCATCGTCATGAAACGTAAAGCTGCGGATTCAGTCACTACAGTCGAGTGATTGTATTGGGAAACCTAATTGAATAGGAATTCGATGTCCTGGAGATTTTCCAGGCTTCGATTTCTTAAATTCGCTCAGAAGAAAATTGAGCCTTTAATCTTAATGGATGCGCATAATGAAGTTTCTCTCGACTGCTTCAGTGGTTTTGTGTTTGACATGTCTGTTCTTCACTTCTCCAGTCATTGCAGCAGAGAGACCGATAACGATGGTCGTGATGGACCCTTTGGCGGCTCCGCTCTCCTGTCCCTGTGTGGAAGGATACGCCCAGCGCAAATATGAAGTGCTTGGAGATTATCTGGCAGAACGGCTTGGTCGTCCTGTGCAAGTTTTGTTCAGTGAATCGCTGGTGCTGGCTAAGTCGGAGAATAAGATTCAGACCGTTGATATTGTGATCGGTAAAGATTCCGTTGTTCGTTTCGATGCCAGTAAAATTCAGCAACCCGTCAATGCGATTGCTCGCCTGACGGGAAAGGATGGACTGACAACACAATACGGGATGATTCTGGTTCGCCATGATGATTCGGCTCAGAAGATTTCCGATCTGAATGGTTACCGCATTTTCTTCGGCCCGGCTGCAGCCGATGAGAAACATAAAGCTGCTTTGGAGTTATTTAAGAAACAAGGAGTGACGATTTCTGAGAAGCTGGAAATCAGCGAAGCCTGCAGTGACGGGGCTTGTCAGGTTGTTGATTTGGGAGCGGGAAAAGCCGCCGCAGTGATTTCCAGTTATGCCGCTCCTTTGCTGGAAGGCTGCGGGACGATCAAAAAGGGGGATTTGCGTGTGATTGCACAAACGGAACCGGTTCCGTTTGTGACGGCTTTCGTTTCCAAATCGATGGATGCGGAAACTTCGGAGAAAATTGAGCAGGCCATTTTGGAATCGGCTCAGAAACCTGAAATTCTGCTGGCACTGGAAACTCTGTTTGGGTTTGTCAAAATTGAACAAACCGAACAGGTAAAAATAAAATTAGTAAATTCGGCATGGCCGCAGTGGCGCGGTCCAGAGCGTAATGGTCTGTGTGACTGGTTATCTGTACCTCCCGATACCGGACTGCCTCTCAAATGGGAGGTTCCCTTGCAAGGGGAGCCAAATGCGGGCGTTGCTGTTGCTGATGGTCGCGTGTTTGTTGCTGATCGCGATTTTCTCAATCAGTTTGATCGTTTCGTTTGCTTGAATGCCGATTCGGGCGAGTTGCTCTGGCAAATGGTCGTCCCTGCAATTGGTGATCTCGACTACGGAAACTCTTCACGTTCGACTCCACTCGTTCAAAATGACTCTGTCTGGTTTCAGAGCGCATACGGTAATGTGTATTGCTGTCGCGTAAAAGATGGTCAGCTAATGTGGCAGTCCAATGTGATCAGTCAATATGGAGCTGGTCGGGAACTGGTGTGGGGGTTGTGTTCTTCACCATTATTGAGTAATGGCAAGTTGATCCTCAACCCAGGTGGACCGAAGTCTTCACTGGTGGCTTTGAATGCTCAAACTGGGGAATTGCGATGGAGCACTCCGGGAAATGACTATGGATATGGATCGTTCATTGCTGCTCGAATTGGTTCTAAGAATGTTGTGATCGGCCACGATAAAACAACTCTGGGTGCCTGGGATGTTGCGACGGGAAACCGGTTGTGGAGCGTTACGCCTGAAGAGAGTGAAGATTTTAATGTGCCAACACCTCTGATTGATGGGAATCATGTGATAGTGGCAACTGAAAACAATGGATGCCGCGTTTATAAGATGCAGGATTCAGAAAACGATCCACCGAAGTTGATTGGTCATCAACCGTTGTTAAACCCGGAAACTTCTACACCATTACTGGTCAAGGGGATGCTCTATGGCGTTTCTGAAGGAATGTTGTATTGTCTGAAAGTCCCTTCACTTGAGATCGTCTGGAAGAAAACCGCAAACGCATTTCACAGTCATGCCTCTTTGATGAGTGACGGAGAGAGGATTTATCTAGTAGCTGATGGTGAATTATTTGTTTTTAAGGCCGCGTCAGATCGCTATCAGGAACTTGGGCATCAGGAATTGTATGGTCCGGGGACTCCAATTTATTCTCACCCCGCCGTATATAAGAATCATCTATTTACCATTGGTAAAAATCAGCTGCGCTGCTTTGATCTTACGGGAGCGGCAGCATCGAATAATGCTCGGCGATGATCGAAGCTTATTGATTCTGCTGACAGGGTAACTGGCAGGAGACCGTTGTCCCCTTGCCAGGAACAGATGCGACTTTCATGGTTCCTCCCAGTCGTTCGACGACAGTGCGTGCGAGAAAGATGCCCAGTCCCATTCCTTTGCCGGTGCCTTTTGTTGTGAAGAATGGTTCCCCGACACGGGAGAGAATGTGTTCTGGAATTCCTTCTCCCTTGTCTTCAACGGTCAGCTGAAGATTGTTGCCGCTCGAAACCATGTCGACACGCACATCACTTTCAGGAGCAGAAGCTTCCAATGCATTTTTGATCATACCACGTAGCGCTTGGGCAGTAACGTAGGGCTCAAGCATCATGCTGCACCTCTTTGCTGCTGGTGTGATTGTGACAGTGACACGATCCTGATCTTTTACTTCCTTAATGATCAGGTCGAGCAATTCTGCACCGGTGACGTTTATTTTCTTCTCGACGGAGCCTTCACCAGCCTGAGCAGACATGTGATTGAGAATTGCTCGACAGCGATCGAGTTCGGCACGAATAATGGTGACATCTTCGCGGATCTGAGGATCGATATCATGATTCTTGAATGCGTGTTGTAATTCCCCAACGATGACTGCGATTGTTCCGAGCGGCGTAGCCAGTTCATGGGCGGCTCCGGCTGCAAGGGTGCCGAGGGCTTCGAGCTTCTCGCCACGAATTCGTTGCGATTCGAGCAGCCGCAGGTCTTCATCCCGCTGGCGCAGTCGAGAAGTGACAAGTGTGGAAAAGGAGACGATCACTGAAGCACAAGTGATGAAGGCGCAGAAGACACCATTGTGTACCAGAGTGATTTGACTCGTTTTACGAATTGCAGGAAGCAGCTGTTCCAGCCCTTGAACATCGAGTGACTGGTGATCAAATAATAAATAAGCAAAGCAGAAAACCGCAAGAAAATTGAGACACCAGGCTATCCCCGCTTTCAGTTCCACACCAGCCAGGCACAAGTTCACAAAGAAGAAAATCCAGAACGGATTGGTTGGCCCTCCACTGAAATACAACAGGCAGGTTAAGAGGATCAAATCCACGGCCATAACAATGGCCAGGACATAGTGCCAGAGACGAGAATGAGCAGGAGCCACCACCGTTCGACGATAGCTGAGATACCAGAACATCAATATGAGATTGCTAAATGCGGTCACTGCCACCGTTATTAACAGAGGCTCAACATTCAGGGGAACCTGGAACAGTTTCCAGACAGCAAGTATCGTGACAAACTGCCCCAGTACCGCTACCCACCTCAGATTGATAAACCAGTGGACACTGATTGCACCGGGAAAGCGGAAGGTAGCCAGAGAAACGTTACGCAGCGGGGCCGGAGCTTCGTGTGAATTTTGCTCGAATCGTTGCGGGCTCGAAGTCAAAGACTCATCCTCTCTGAACAGCTATGAAACAGAATTATTATCGAATGGAGCCAATCGTCGGTGATCATCAGATTAACAGAAGTTGAACGGAGCCGTGGGCTGCGGAGTGAAGTCACTGAGTTTGCCCTTCAGGTTCGTGCAGGAGCAAGTTCTATTTCTTGAGACTTTCAATGGTCGAGAAATGAGTTTCGATTCTCGTGTCGAGAGGTCCGGGTTCGGCTCCCGGGGCTTCAATGAGTGGAATCAAGCAGTTCTTTCCAATCCACATCAGTTGTTGCTTGATTGGTTTCTTTGCACCAGCCCCGTCATCGATTAAATGTTGAACCGTCTCTTCGATTTCTGGAACCACATCCTTTTTCATCGCCTGAATGGCTGCAGGATTGCTGGAACGTTGTTGCTGAATCTGGCCGTAAATTTCTTTGAAGCGTTGATAGATTGCTTCATCATTCGTGCCTCCAATCATTGAGGGCAGATAGAACAACGCGGCAACGAGCGCAATGGCCCCTAAGGCAATCATATGTTTGGGATCGATCGAGACATCTGGAGCGGAAACGCCACCAAACATTCCCCCAATTTTACTGAAGATCGATTCCCCTCCGCCGGATTTCACTTTAGGTTTTACCGGCATTGGGCGAGGCGGTGTCGGTGTGTAGGTCTGCTGGGGAGTTTGTGTCGGCACATATGAAGCGGCTGGCGGAGTATAGGCCGGAGTCGAAGGAGTTTCCTCTTCTTCAACCTCGGGTTCAGGCGGTGTTTCAACGCGATCATCGAGCCAGGAGTTGAGACGATCGGCAATAATCTTTTTGCGGGCGACTTCGAGTTCTTCCGGAGTTGGTTCTGGGGGAGCTTCGTCTGTCTCCAGATTTTCTTCCAGAGGTTCGATTGGGTCGTCATCGTTTGTAATGGGAGGGGGAGGAGCCTGATTTCGTTTGGCTCGCGACTCCTGAGCTTCCCGAAGGACGCGATTAATTTCTCCCCCGACGACTCGCACATTGGGACTGGCAGCTTCTGCCGACTCAATATTTTCGTGAACATGAACACTACTGCCGAGTTCGAAATCGTCATCATCTGCAGAGTCATCGGTCTCAGGGAACAGTCCGCCAATATCACCGGCGGCAATCCATTGACCATGGACTTGATGACGAATCATATCTTTGGGACCGACATCTCCGCCGACGACCATATTGACGAGTTCATCAAACGGAAAAGGTCCCAATTCCTGTCCGAGTACTTGAGTGTACCAGTGGTCTGCAACGACGCGTTTGACGCTCGCAGAGGACTGACGATCGATCGTAAAATCGTCGATGGAAGGAAGTTGGTCGTCGTCTTGCTGGTTCTTCTGAGCCGATGAATCAGATCCCGATTTGAAATCGATATCCAGATCTTCGAAACTTTCAGCAACCTCGAACTCATCGTGGTTTGGATAGGCAGGTTTATCAGGTTCTGTTTCCATCGTTTTCAGCCACAATCGTCTGGAATTGACGACGATTCATATCGAGAGTCTGTGTTTGGGCAGGTTATGACATACTGAGGTATCATTGTTCCATCAGCTGTCTATATGTTTCATGATGACACTCAAAAGCAGTGGTTTCAAGTGTGAACTGTTTTACTCTGGGGAATGGATGGGGTTGAGTCGTTCCAGGTCGATTGGAGTTTGGAGCAGAGTTGGCTGGAGCGATCGAAGAGGTCGAGTTCCGAGAAAAAGAGCATTGACAAGGCACGTTGACCAGCAGCTGTGATCATAGTTTTGTCGTCCGACCACCAGTTGCTGAGCCCCTGTTCCTGCCAGAATTCGGCATGATCGATCAATGGCACCCCTTCAACGATGGCAACTTCCCGGACAAGGTCAGCCAGTTGATGGAGCGGCTGGATGGATTCATGCCCTTCAGCCATCGGAACGGGTGGGGTTTGAAAAACAGGTTCTGCACCTTGCTCACGCACAACTCCGGCCAGTTGACGTAAGCGTTCGGAATAGTCGAACGGCTTATCGACAGCATATTGCATATCGGCGATTGTCGGCATGATGAACACCGCATCGGCACGGCATTGAAGCAACCCCTGCCTGGTAATTTTGATGAGGTCGTCTATCCCCGCATTTCGGACACCCGCGTTAACGATTAAGTCGGGAAAGCGACGTATTTCCCAGCGAATTCGATGCCGGAACATTTCTGCGTACCCCGGTTCGCCATGATATCGCAACCAGGCGGTTGTCTCATCACCGACAAACATCCAGACCCGAGATTGAGGTTCATGAAGCCAACTGCGTATCAAATTCAATCCCTCGGTTCCGCCAAGCGGTTTACTATCGAGGAGCTCGTTGATATTTCGACGCGATTTGCGTGGTCCGACGGGGAGTGGAGAGACGTCGAGTTTTTTGGGAGGAGCGGGTGTTACGTCTTTGGCTTCCACTTGTTGCGGAATGACCTCAGACTCCTCATTAACGGATTGCTCGCTGGTTTGATTACTGGGGATGTCGGAAAAGACAGAGGTTGGGTCGTCGTCTAATTCCTGCGGGGCGAGACGGCGGCCGAGGGGAACCATTTCGCATTCGACATCGGGAAAATCGGCCAGCACTGCTGAACCGGTCGCCATTCCCTTAACTAGACTGGCAGCACTTCGAGCCAGAATTCCTGAAGTGGATGTTCGGCGTGAAAGATAATCTGCGGAGGCATTCACGATTTTCATCAGTTCGGGATCGAGCAGAATCTGTTCGTCGAAGTGCTCATCATACACAGACGGATTCGCAGCTCTGTCATACGAGACGAGCAGCATTCTGCGTCGACGCGAATGGCGGTCCAACCGAACATGACTTGGCTTGTGTGTGGATCCCAACGAATTCTCGCTTTCCCTGTAATCTCTCGATGCTCTTGAATTTGGATTCTTGAATCCCCTATCAGACTCGAAATGAGGGCATGTTCCAAGGGGAAACTTGCAAAATGTTTCAAATTGGACACCTCGATCCCTAAAACTTACGGACCTTTCCCGTTTTAAAGGGATGTTGCGTAAATGCAGCAGGCCTCACGTCTGTCCGTTTAGTTCCAGTTCAGGACAATTTTTCCGGACATGCCGGAACGCATGATGTCAAAACCTTCCTGAAAATCGCTGTAATGGAAGCGATGAGTAATAATGGGGGTAATGTTCAGCCCGCCCTGAATCATGACGGTCATTTTGTACCAGGTTTCGTACATTTCCCGACCATAGATGCCCTTGATGGTCAACATATTGAAGACGACCTTGTTCCAGTCGATCGCCATTTCTCCTTCGGGAATTCCGAGCATGGCAATTTTCCCGCCGTGGCACATGTTGTCGATCATGTCGTGGAAGGCGTGAGGATTTCCGGACATTTCCAGTCCAACATCAAAACCTTCGTGCATTCCCAGATGTTTCTGGACATCGGCAATCGATTCGCTGCGAACATCGACCACATGAGTCGCCCCCATTTTCTTAGCGAGTTCAAGACGCCAGGGGTTCACATCGGAGACCACGACATATCGAGCTCCGGCATATTGACAAACCGCCGCGGCCATGCAGCCGATCGGACCGGCTCCAGTGATCAACACATCTTCTCCCAGAACCGGAAACGTGAGTGCAGTATGGACGGCATTCCCGAAGGGATCGAAAATCGAGGCGATGTCGCGATCGATACTGTGATCGTGATGCCAGACGTTTGTCATGGGCAACGAAATATATTCCGCAAATGCTCCGGGACGATTCACGCCAATCCCTTTGGTATCGGCACACAAATGCCGGCGACCGGCCATGCAGTTTCGACAGCGCCCACAAACAACATGGCCTTCCCCACTGACAATATCGCCCACACGAAAGTCGGCGACATTGGAGCCGATTTCGACAATCTCACCGACAAATTCATGCCCAACCACCATCGGCACAGGAATTGTTTTCTGAGCCCAGCTGTCCCAGTTATAAATATGGACATCGGTCCCGCAGATCCCTGTGCGATCGATTTTGATGAGAACATCATTGATGCTGATTGTGGGCTCCGGAACATCTTCCAGCCACAAACCTTCTTTGGAATGACTCTTAACCAGTGCCTTCATGAAGTTGCTCTTTCAGTGAGATCAGATACCTTGTGGAAGTTGATTTTAAAGAGTTATAAACCGATTCCTAGGGTCAGAGATCCGCAGTTTTATTTCAGTAAGTATGAACCGATCAGCGCTGTGCAATATCAGGGGATGAATTAATATTCTGGGCACAACATGGTGGCTGTTGTCGTAATACCGAAAAACTCCAGTGTCGTAGATTTTGACTCCGCTTATCCTCAGACACCTTATGAGGACTCATTGAGCCCGGACGGAAAGAGTGAATTACAATGCCTGTTCCAATGATTGTGTTTACGGATCTCGATGGCTGCCTGCTTAATCATGGAGATTATAGTTATGAGCCTGCATTACCCGTTCTGGATCACCTGCAAAAGTTGCAGATTCCACTGGTGCTTTGCTCCAGTAAAACGGAAGCCGAGATGCGACCATTAGCTGAGGAACTTGACGCCAGTCCAACAATCATCTGCGAAAATGGGGGCGTTGTCTGCTGGGACGCTGCGGGAGACCGGACGGTTCTGGGAGCAGATCGGGAGAAAATTCTGGATGTTCTGAGTGATTGCAAACAACAGTATCAGTTTTCCTCATTTCGAGACCTGGGTGTCGAAGGCATTGTTCGAGCGACAGGACTTTCGATTGAGAGAGCGAATCTGGCTGCTCAACGGTATTGTACGGAACCAATGCTCTGGGAAGACGACGATGCTCGAATAGAGCCGTTTCGGGAAGAACTTCAAAAGCATCAACTGCAGTTGACACGCGGAGGTCGTTTCTGGCATGTCGCAGGACAAACCGATAAAGGTCGCGGAGCAGCGGCGGTTTATCAACGAATTTCAGATAGTTGCGATAAGACTTTAACTTCGGTCGCCTTAGGAGATAGCCCGATCGATCAGCCGATGCTTGAATGGGCAAATATCGCAGTCGTCGTTCCCGCTCCCGATGGTACTATCCGGCTGCATTTTGAACATCCCCACAAAATCATCGCAGCATTCCCCGGCTCAAAAGGCTGGGCCGAAGCGATGACGAGAGTTCTTGACCATATGCTTTCCAGTTAGAAATAGTGCGATTAAACGTATTCATATTACAGAGGGTTTGCATGATTTATTTGCTTTCATAAGTGTCTTGTGTTCGCTTCATCGAGATCTCAATCCAATCATTTCCTTGGAATCTTCGAGTTCAGGCAGTTACATTTACTCTTATTGATGTGTAATTTTTGCTCGCGGAAAAATGATCTTTTCTCGGAACTACCAACTCATCACCAGCCTGGGTAGCTTAGGGGGCATGCGTCGCCTAAGTTTTTTCGAAAAATTTCTCCGGGTGCAAACTTTGCGTTAAGTCGCCCCAAATCTGGACTTAAAACCCCTCATAACAAACTCGTCTTGCTCCAAAAAGGCGATTTCAGTTACTTCTACGCGTCTCACAAACAGATATCTTTGCGGGAATTCCATGATTTTGATCGTTTCAATCGATGCCTTCTCGGCAAATTGAATGAATAAGTCTCGGAACAGGCGGTTTGAAAAAGCCACTGAGCCGGGATGATCTGCATGGGGTTTCCTCAATTCCAATCAATCTCCACCAATCCGGTGTCCAATACGCGAATCAGCGTCAGGTCGACTCATGATCAAATCCAGCTGGTCTTCAACAGAACACAGTCGCAAGTCCCAAATGCGGCTCGTGCTCGGCGTATCCCCTCCTTACCGGATTGACCAGGTTTTCCTAAGTAGCGGGGCGACGATATTTATGGGTCGAAGTCGAACATGGTTTTCGTTGTGCCTGATCGCTGTTGTGATGAGCACCGGATGTGTTGGTCCACTCTCAGTGCCGGTTCTCTTTTCCGAAGAAGAACCGATTATTCGAGGGCAGAGTCCCGACAATGTCGATCCTGCTTTTGCAAATGCATTTTCTTCACCGTCGCAAACAGCCTCTGCCCCCAGTCGTCAGCCTCGTCTGGAAGCATCACCTGCTGGGAGTGACGAACTGACTCAGGAAATGGTTCGCCCAACTTCTTACAATTCTCTTCCTCCCATCACACAGACTTCTGCAGTCCAGCCCAAGCGGGGTGAGGATATTGTCGATGTCCAAATTGAGGGTGCAACCACCATTCCGGTTGCCGCCATGTCTGGTTACATCAAAACTCGTCCAGGCCGCCCGGTGACGGAAGATCAGGTTCGGGATGATGTGCGATCTCTGTACAACACAAAATGGTTCTTCAGCATCTCGCCGGTTTATCGCCGAACGGACGCCGGGCTGGTTCTGGTTTTTAAAGTTGCCGAGCGTCCAATTCTTCGCAGTGTGGAATATGTCGGAAACGAAAATATTAAAGAAAAAGAACTGGCAGGGATCACCGGTCTGAAACCGTTGCATGCCTTTTCGGTAGCGACAAATCGTGAAGCGGCTCGCCGAATCCACGAATTTTACAAACAGAAGGGATATCTGTTTGCTGAAGTCGCATTGCAGACGGGAGAATCTCCCGATGATCGTTCGGTCGTCTTTGCCATTAAAGAAGGTCCGAAGGTTAAAGTTAAAACCGTTCGATTTGAGGGGAATCAAGAAGTCTCTTCTGAACTGCTCAAATTGCGATTGAACACCAAAAAGCGATTTCTCTGGTACTTTGGTGGTCAGTACGATCCGACAACCATCCCGGAAGATGTCGTCGCTGTCAAAAAGTATTATCACAACATTGGCTACTTTGATGTTCAAGTGACCGATGCCGTAGAGTTCTCTGAAGATCAATCCCTCGTCACTGTAACTTATCAGATTGAAGAAGGCCCCCGTTATAAAATTCGGAACTTTCTGCTCGAAGGAAATCAAATCTACAGCAATGAGGAATTGCTGGGAGAATTTGAAGTCATTGAAGGCGAATACTTCAGTGCCCGAGACTTGGCAACAGATGTCGCTGGTGTGCAGGACAAATACGGACAACTCGGCCGGTTATTTGCCAAAGTGAATACGGAAACCGTCTTCACAAAAGAACCGGGTGTTGTCGATTTGAAGCTGACGATTGATGAAGACCGCGTTTACAAAATCGGTATGGTGAATGTACATATTCGCGGACAGCAGTCTCACACGAAAGAGACGGTGGCTCTCAACCAACTGCTCGTCGCACCAGGAGATCTGGCCGATCCTGAAAAGATTCGCAAGTCGCGTGCCCGCTTTGCCGGAGCTGCAACCTGGGAAGCGGGTGGTCCTGATGCTCCTGAAATTAACATCCGTCCTGTCGCCAATCCGACCTATCTAGCTCAGGATGCTCCTCGTGACACCAACATTTATCGAGGATCGGATGACTACTTTGGCAAAGACTTCCCGGCCGATTTGATTCCCAATTCGGCACCGGTCACAGAGTTTGTCCCGACGACTTTAAGAACAGAAGTAAATCCTCGCGGAAGAGCTCATGTCACGAGTCCGATTCCCGGAGGTGGTCATACCTTGAAACCTGTCGAGGCAATTCCGGAAACCCGCTACTATCGGGAAGAACGAACGCAGCGACCAGATACGACCGAACTTTTACTTTACCAACCGCTCGATCCCACGAATGACGTCGTCTTTTTTGATGGGACCGAACCGTTTCTATCGACACCTGTGCAGGTTATGGATGCCAATGGTGAGCAACCGGTTGTTCGTGCTCAGAATTACGACAACTACAATGCCCCACCCAATATGATTTACAGCCAGACACCGCAAGGGGATTTACTGGGGCCTCAGTTTCAAAATCCTCAGTTGCCACCAGGCTATGTCGATCTGGACGTGTATCTTTCAGAAGCCAGAACAGGACGTTTCATGGTCGGAGCCGGTGTGAACTCCGACTCTGGTGTCGTCGGTAACATCGTGCTTGAAGAACAGAATTTCGATATCGGCCGCTTTCCAACAAGCTTCCGAGATGTGGTAGATGGTTATGCGTTTCGTGGTGGCGGGCAACAGTTTCGTCTTGAGGCAACTCCGGGAAGTCAGGTCAGTCGATACCTGGCCAGCTGGACCGATCCCTACTTTCTCGATACCGATTACAGTCTCGGCGTGAGTGGCTTCTTCTACGAGCGATTCTTCCGCGACTACAACGAAACCCGTTTGGGTGGCCGGGTGAATGTTGGTAAACTGCTGACAAAAGAACTCTCATTCAATACGGCTTTGCGACTCGAAAAAGTCGACATCAATAATCCTCGGCTTCCCGTTGGACTGGCTCCTTCAATCGATGAAGTTGTCGGATCCAATTTCCTGGCGACCGGTCGTGGTACACTCGCTTATGACACCCGAGATTCTACCTATCTGGCAACAGAAGGATTCAACGTTTCGACCAGTATCGAACAAGCCTTTGCCGATTTTGATTTCACCAAAATTGACTTAATGGGAAGTCAGTATTTCACAACTTATCAACGACCCGACGGTGGCGGAAAACATGTCCTGTCATTCCGTGGAAATGTCGGATATACAACTGACGGAACACCAACTTTCGAACGGTACTTTGCCGGGGGATTCCAGACATTCCGCGGATTTGAATTCCGTTCGGTGACACCACTCGAACCGGATAACATCGGTACCAACGGAGCAGCCGTCGGGGGTTACTTCCAGACACTCGGCACCGTGGAATACATGCTGCCAGTAATGGCCAACGAAGCCTTGCGGGTCGTCGCCTTCTCAGACTTTGGTACGGTTGACAATGCCGTTTCTCTCGAAGAATTCCGAGTTTCTGTCGGAGCAGGTCTGCGTATCACAGTGCCTCAAATGGGACCTGTGCCAATCGCACTCGACTGGGCCTTCCCAGTCGTGAAACAGGAAACCGACATCCGCCAGATCTTCTCGTTCTATATCGGTTTGACCCGATAACAAGAATGTGAATGACAGATAATCAGTCAGCGATCATTCTGTAACCCAGTGGAAACACTTCGTCAGGTCGAAGTCGGCATTGCTGGATAAAGCGGACTCGATACTACGACAGCAATTCTGCGATCGGTTGTGCGTAATCGACATACATGATCGGACGGCCATCCTGAGTCATGTATTCGTGATGAGGATTGATGCCGGTCAGATGCAGAATTGTTGCGGCGATTTCTTCCGGAGAAACGGGGCGATCCTGGACGGCTGCCCCATCTTTGTCGCTGGCCCCAATGACCTGCCCGGTTTTGATCCCGGCTCCGGCAAACAGAATGCTGAAGGCGTTCGGCCAATGATCGCGACCTGCTTGCGAATTGATTTTCGGAGTTCGCCCATATTCCGTCATACAGATGACGAGTGTTTCATCCAGTAGATTTCGTTCCTGCAAATCCTGAATAAGTCCGGACATCGCATCGTCGACGCGTGGTACGCGGTCTTTGAGTAGCGGGAAAATATTGCTGTGATGATCCCAACTGTTACGGCCGACGGTGACATAACGAACTCCCGCTTCAATCAGTCGACGGGCGGTTAAGGTTAATTGTCCCATTTGCCCTTTGCGTCCAGAAGTGATGCCGTAGCGTTCCTGGGTTGCTGTTGATTCCTGTTGCCAGTCAAAAGCCGCTGCTCCTTTGCCGGTCGAAATAATCTCAATCGCCTGCTCATTGAAAGTATCCCAGGGGGCAGCTGTTGTTGCGGATTGCTGACACAGAGAGCGTTGCAATTCGACACGTTCGGCGAAGCGGTCCATCGTCACGCGCTGATCCGGTTTCAGCGAATTGCTTTCGGTGCCGCGAAAGGCTTCCACAGAAGGAGGCAGATAACCGGAACCGGTGAATCGAGATGTGAAGTCGTTACCGGGAATGCTGACAAACGCGGGCAAGCCCGAACGCATTCCAAGTTCGTGTGCGACAATTGATCCTAATTCGGGATATCCAGAGGCATTTACGCCAGTCGCCTTGGGAGGACGGCGGCCCTCAACCATGTACATTGAACCACGCTGATGAGCAGATTCAGTATGTGTCACACTCCGAATGATGGCTAGCTGATCAGTCATCCCCGCGAGTTTTGGTAAATGCTCTGTGAAGTTAACCCCCGGCAATGTTGTCTGAATCGTATTCAGTTCGCCCCGTATGTTGGCGGGAGCATAAGGTTTCGGGTCGAAAGTATCGTGATGAGATACGCCACCCTGCAGCCAGAGCAGAATAACCGATTTCGCTTTGGGGGCGATGCTTGAACCCATCGCCAGTGCTTCTGATCGCAAAATTCCCGACAAGGAAATTCCAAGTCCACCTAATGATCCAGCCTGTAGAAATCCACGTCGAGAAATATTTGGAAGTTGAAAATAAGAGGAACAGGCAGTCTTTGCGGGCATCTCGGTATCCTCAGGAAGAATCACAGGTAGGAGAGCAGGAGATCACTGAAATCGATCAGTTTATCTGAATGTAAGTATCGTATAAGTGTGATACAAAAGTCAAATCGAATATGAACTACTGATCAATAAGTCAGGTTTATTGACCAGTATTTGCATTGAGAGCGGGGATTAACTGGACGACCCGAAAATCGGAGAAGTGAGCCATTCCCTCCGTCACCTGCAAATCAAACTGGTGAGGATGTTCGTCCAACTGATTGTAAACAGCTCCGAGTTCCTCACCATTCACAGAGATAATCCAGCCATCCGCTTGATGCACCATCGTCAATCGTTGATACCGCGGCTGTTCTCCGGTTTCAGAAAAGGGGAGAGCGGAAAAGTTTTCCAGAGGCGAGAATTCCTGGGAAGCCGATGTCGTTATTCCCAGCTGAATTTGCTGGTCTTGCAAACGAATGGTCGTCCTCTGAATCTGCTTTTCACTGCCCAGTAGCAAATCAACCCGGGCATTCTCCAGAGGGTTGACGCTCAACTGGAGTTGATACAATTCAAAACCTTTACCCGGGAACTTAAATTCATGAGTCCCGTTCATTCCGGAAAGAACGGTTGCTCCCGTTAATCCTTTTTCGAGTGTTTCGGTAGTTGTCCGCCAGGTACCCGATTTTGCACCGCGTAATGGGACACTGACCCCGTTAAATAATGGAGGGGCCTGCATATTGGAGGCTTTTAAATCGGCACGGACGAATTCCGGTGACTTCGTCTCAGGAGTCCATTGAAAGGCAATCAATATCCCGCAGGTCAACGCGAGTGCAAAAACACTCCATTTCAGAAGTGTCATATGCTTATTGGATGGACGCCAGGATTTTCCTTTTTGAGCGGACCGTTTGTTACGATCCTCTGTAGAGAGTGTGTCCTGCAGTATGTCATCTATTCGTCGAATGATGTCGACATAATCGCTGAGTCGATTTTCGGGCTCGGGCGTTGTCATCACATTGACGAGATCCTGGCAAGCCTCAGAGCAGGAGTCGGGCAATTTTCGCGACCAGCCGATATCTCCATTGAGTTTGTTAGAGATGACCTTCATCACGGATTGTCCAGAACATGGACTTTCCCCGTGCAGCATGAAGTAAAGCGTCGCTCCCAATGAATAAATGTCTGCTCGTTCATCGACATTCGAGTCCTGCATCTGCTCGGGAGCAGCGTAAGCGGGAGTGCCTAACGTCGAGCCATCGAGTGTCAGTCGTGTCTCGTTGATGTCTCCCATAAACCGGGCCAGACCAAAGTCTGCGACTTTAACAATCGGGATGTTTGAATCTTGCTGCAATCCGGTATCGTCTCGCGTCAGTAACAGGTTCCCCGGCTTAATATCGCGATGCGTAATTCCCTGCTCGGTCGCGTAAGACAACGCAGCTGCGACTTGTCGAAGGAGCTTCAATGCCAGCCGTTCGTCGAGCGATCCTTTTTCATTGACAAATTCGAGCAGGCTTTGGCCATCGATCATTTCCATCGCCAGGAAGATACGACCTTGGCTCACGCCGTAATCGTAAGCAGTGATGATGTTTGGATGACGTAACCGTGCGACGAGTTTGGCTTCCTGATGAGAGCGGGAAGCCGAGTTGGCATCGCCCTGCTTCATCAATTTCAGCGCGATGACTCGATCAAGTTTCAGTTGACGGGCACTGTAGACTGCTCCCATTCCCCCGACGCCCAGCAAATCGAGGATCTGATAATCGGGCACCGTTCCCAGTGGATTCTGCAATGGAGTCAACTGCTCAACGTCCTGAGGGTTGAGTACCCCTTGTTGATAAGCCAGATCGAGTGTTGAAATGGCCTGTTCTCTAGCTTCGTTGAAGAGACGTTCAGCTGCGTCCTCGCTCAAATAACCTTGCTTCACGGCCAGAGTAATGAGTGTCGATTCAGGAGTATCAGAGTTCTTATTCATTAACGCAGGGACTTCGTCGGTCAGGCACTGCCTGACATGATTAAAGAGAGACGTCGAACTTCGTCAGTCACTTTAAAAGGTTTTCCTGAGTGGCGGGGGCGCTCTCGAAGAGAAGCCCCCGAATCGTAGAACTTCCGGGGGCTTGCGCAGAAGCGGAGCCCACCTGCCACCCAGGCAATAATGTTTTATCGTTAATCTGGTGTGTACCTATCTTTTTGCAGTTTGATGATTATTCCTCAGTTTATTGAAACATGACTTAATTCTCCGTTTTAAGACTTTCCAGAATCCGATTCACCGAAGGGCGATCGTTGGTGTGATCTTTGCCGACATAAGCCAGCAACACATTTCCCTGCTTATCGATCACATACGTTGAAGGGTGAGCACTTTGCGAACGGATATCGAAAAAGTCGACCGCAACCAGATCTTCGTCCAGCAGAAGCGGAAACGGAACCGTCTCGACCTGATTCTTTTCCGTTTTGGTGGCCGCTTGAATAAATTCTTCCAAGTGAGATTTTTCACCGGGATAGACCACCAGGATTTCGGTATCAAGCTCTTGAAATTTTTCGTAATTAGCAACAAGTCGAGCGGTTTGAGTGGTACAGTAAGGGCAGAGAGTTCCATAAAATCCCTGGGTAAAAATCAGAACCACATTTTTTTTGCCAAGCAGGTCCTTGAGGGCAACCTTTTGGCCAGTGGTGTCGAGAAATGACAGATCTTCGAGGCCAGCCGGTGGGGCGACATTTGAAGATAATTCGTCTTTAAAGACGATGTTTTCGGGAGTGACCTCATCATAATTGTAAGTTGTTACTGCAGTCGTATCACCCAGACCAGTCGAATATTTGGGATTCGGACCGTCATCAGAGTCTCCAGAACATCCCTGAAGATTGATGATCAGACTGACGCTGAGAATTGTCGTCAAACAACGAGTAAAATCCATCGTTAGCCACCCAGTTCATTTCAGAAACAATATCATGTGCCACGTCTTGAGGATTCTATCGTAAACGTTTCACCCGATAATGTGAATCGGCTTCCGCTCTCTTCGATAACACAGTTCCCATAATTGCAGTTGGAAATTATCCAATGTGTGCAAAAATCAAGTCAGGGAAAGGAACGGCACTGGACCGACCTCACACACATTCAATCACTCACAGGGGAGACACTCATGAGAATTTTCCATCCCATCCTACGTGTCGGATACATACTTGCGACAGGTCTCACCATGGTCACCTCGGGAATCTCAGCGGAGAAAATCTCTGAAACGGAAACAAAAGCAGCTGGTCTGCTCAAGCAGGCGATTCAGAAAAGTAGCCGAAACGAAGACGGGGGTGCAGCATTACTCGATGCTGCTGAGCAGGCAAGAGCCACTTTAAACCCGAATCACTATACCGTGGAATTACTTAATGATGCCATTAAGGACTATAAAAATAGGTCCGACGCCAGTCAGTTTCAAAAGGCTTTACGAAATTGTCAGGAGTCGATCACATTTCGGCCAGTCGGAGAAGCCAAACAGCCTGTTGGCTTTCCAGAATGGACTCCTCTGCATGTGATTGAATTCAAGAAGTACCCTGAATATCGAATGGCAGAAGTTCAGATGAAAGACTCCGGTAATCGCAGCTTCTGGATGCTGTTTAATCATATCAAGCGGAACAAAATCGCGATGACCGCTCCCGTGGAAATTGGCTACGACTCCAACAATGAAAACGCCAACGAAGCCTCGATGGCGTTTTTGTATCGCGATCAGGATTTGGGAAAACCTGGGAATGACCAAGCTGATTCGAGTGTCGTCGTGAAAGATGTTCCCGCGATGCAGGTGGTCTCAATCGGCTGCCGTGGCAATATGAATGAGCAGGAAGTCGAAGCGGCTCGAGAAAAACTGGAAGAGTGGCTCGTCGATCACCCCAAATACAAGATCAGCGGAAATTTGAGAAAACTTGGGTACAATTCCCCAATGGTTCCCAGCTTTATGCGATACTATGAGGTTCAGATTCCTGTTGAGTTAAAATAACAGATTCAAGCATTCTGAATTGGTAAACCCTGACATCATGCGCATGATTCTCGGATGTTCTGGAGCACTCGCTGGCGTTGTTTTCTGCATCGCATGTTTAGTCTCTTTGTTCGTTGTCGAGGGAAGTTGGTCGAGCCGTTTTGCAATTTCACTCGGCGTCTCTGGAATGATGGCAGGCATGGTGTTCTTGGCGAACTTTCTGCTGATGCTACGCGACTACTCTCAGTTCAAGAAATACAATACTCGTGTGGGAGATATGCTGCGTTCCCTCGATGACCAATCAGATGAGCATTTTCTGGCTGCACATCCCACAGAAAATTCGGATCTTTTACTGAAAATACGCCAGGCCATTTCAGATTTTTTTGAAGTCCCATCCACCAAAATTCATCGCGATGCTCATCTGATTGACGATTTAAATGTCCATAAACTGCAACCCTCCTTTCAATTTTCGGTGGTGAACACGGTCATCAGTTCCCAACCCGACAAACAGAATTCTTTCTTTTTTTGCATGGACGACATCAATACAATTGATGAATTCGCACAGGCGATTGCAAATATCCCTGCAAAGATTGATAATAACGCATGAGATATTTAATAAGGGCTTTTATAATGAACCCCAAAACCCGTGACCTGTCTTTTGCATTTGCCTGGATGTTACTGGTCACATTCAATACTTCTTCCAATGCAGCTGATTTGATTTCTGAAGCGACTGTCCGAAAAACCATCGAGAAAAGTCTGCCTTATCTTGAAGAAGCGGGCGTCTCCTGGATTGAGGACAAAAAGTGTGTCACCTGCCATCGAGTCAGCTTTCAGACCTGGAGTTTCAACAAGGCTGCATCGGCAGGGTTTACAGCAACTGCGGACAAGTCAAAAGAGTGGCTCGAATGGTCGATTGCGAAATCGGTTGAACCAAATGAGGAGGGGACTGCTCTCTCCGGCGAGTTAAATGTCGACGGACTGACTCAGTTAATCATCGCCCACCCGGACGATTCGTCCGTTCCGCTTCCTGCAGAAGCGAAACAGCAGTTTGTGGAAATGATTCTAAAAACTCAGCTGGAGGATGGCTCATGGAAACCAGCCGGTCAACTGCCGCTACAGAAACGTCCTGCAGCAGAAACCGCTCAGGTCAGTACGATGTGGAATCTCATCGCTCTTCATTCAGCGAGTCAAGATGAGCGAATCGCAACAGCTGATATGAAAGCTCATGAATGGCTGACAAAGTCGACACCCGGCTTAAGCACCGAATGGTATGCGGCTCAAATTTTGCTCGCCGACATCACAGGTGAAACGGCACGTGTGCAATCTGAAATTGAAAGGCTTAAGTCACTTCAGCAGGACGATGGCAGCTGGGGCTGGTTAACCTCAGAGCCGGGTGATGCATTGGCGACTGGGCAGGCTCTCTATGCACTCAAACGAGTAGGCGTATCCAATGATGATCCTTCCATTCAAAAAGCGATCCACTTTCTGACATCCACACAAGTAGAAGATGGCTCGTGGTCGGTCCAAGGTACGAAGGCCAAGAAGAAAGAGAACGTAGAAGAAACCGCTGTCTACTGGGGAACAGCCTGGGCGACCATCGGACTACTGGAAACGCTGGAGAATTCAAAACCGTAATTGCTGTTGAAGTTCGTGGCAGATGGGATATGACAGAAGTAAGTCAAATTATTTCTATTTGACTTACTAACTTTAAAAATTGTCATTCACAGCTGATTGCTGACGACTAAGACAGAAAAGACGATCATGGATTTGCAACTCAAAAACAAACGGGCATTGGTTACAGGCAGCACTGCGGGTATCGGAAATGCGATTGCCGCATCTCTGCTTCGCGAAGGAGCCGAGGTGATTGTGAACGGTCGTTCGCAACAGTCCGTCGATAAAGCCGTTGCCGAACTGGAAAAGATTGGAAATGGAAAAGTTCTCGGCTTTGCCGGCGATTTAAGCACTGCAGAAGGAGCCGAAGAGATTGCTCGGGAGTTCCCGGACGTCGAAATTCTGGTGAATAATCTGGGGATCTTTGAGCCGAAGGCGTTTGAAGAGATTCCCGATGAAGACTGGATTCGATTCTTCAAAGTCAACGTGCTCAGTGGTGTGCGACTTTGCCGACTCTATTTGCCCTCAATGAAGCAGAAAGACTGGGGACGTATCATTTTCATTTCCAGCGAAAGTGCTATCCAGATCCCCGAAGAAATGATCCACTACGGCATGACCAAAACTGCTCAAATCGCGATTGCCCGAGGACTGGCCGAAACCGTGTCGGGAACTGGTATCACAGTCAACAGCATCCTCCCCGGACCGACATCCTCCCGTGGCGTCAAAGAGTTCGTCGGCAAACTTGCTGATGAAGAAGGAAAATCATTCGACGAATACGAAAAAGAATTCTTCAACAATGTCCGCCCGACTTCCCTCATCCAACGTTTTGCAACTCCAGAAGAAGTCGCCTCTTTGACAACTTACGTTGCCAGTCCACTTTCCTCAGCAACGACGGGCGCGGCTTTGCGCGTTGATGGCGGAGTTGTGAAGAGTGCGTTTTGATTTCTGACACGATTTCACCATCAATAGGGCGGAAGCAGTCGTCGAAATCCGTGCAGCAGGACGATGACCAGAAAGAACAGATTGCGAAACAGGACGGCAATAAAATTGAGCTTGATCGGATCCATCGGTTTCGAATGATTCTTTGAGTCGGCCAGTTGATCGGCCAGTCTTCGCATCCAGTTGACACTCCTTGGCCATTCCCAAAGTTTCGAAATCCACTCATTGGGAATCCCTTCCTCTCCAACTCCACAGCCGACAATCCCTCCGACAATAGCCGCCGTCGTATCGGCATCGCCACCGCATTCAATGACAGACATCACAGCAGCTCGATAGTCACGCGGATGCGATAACCAGGCGTGAATGGCGACGGGTACTGTGTGATAGGTATAGCCTGACACGCCCTTTTTAAGTCCAAGACTTAATGCAAAATCCATTGTCGATTCTTTTTGCGTGACACTGTCAACGGCTGCCTGTAATAAATTAACAATCTCTCGATTCGACTTAACCTCATCGGGTGTCAAAGTAAAACGCTCATCAACTTCAGAGATCGCGGCTCTTGCTTCAAGGAGTCCATTGCACCTTCGTTCAATGATTGATTTGAGTTGATCAAGATACTTCTGACGATTGATTGGATTCAGTTGTCGAGAATGTTGAGCTGCCAGTGCGACGGCAATTGCTCCCCAAGCCGCCTTCTCGTCTGAATGAGTAATACGAGATATGACCCAGACAAACTCCTCAAGATTCTCAAGATCGTCAATCACTGCTCCAATGATAGCCGCCCGCATCGCAGGTCCATTCCCAGCCGAGTAAACTCCACTTGTTGCTGGTGAATAACCAATCCACAACTTCAGACACGCTCTGAATGTGGCACGACCGATTCCAGCAGGAAGTGCCAAAAACCACCAGCGCAGTCGGCGGGCAAAATCTTGGGGAAGTGTCTCCAAATCAAAATTCGTAGCAATCAGCGATTGTGCGACCAGGCACGTATGTTCGGTATCATCCGAAACCATGCCGCGTCGGAAAAAGAAACGATACCGAACCGGAGAGCCGAGCATTTTTTGTGCTCGCCGAGGAGAAACACCTTCATAAGGTAACCCCAAAGCATCACCCACGGCCGTTCCCAGAATGCAGCCTCTGATGTGTGATACCGTCATGTTAAAATGGCTTTATTCAACTTGTTGATGAATTGAAGTTTTATGTTTCATATAGAAAATATTGTAATCAGTTTCATGCGTACATCACATCAGTTCTCAAAACATATTTAACGCCACTTTCCAGCATCGCTCCTTCATGAAGTTGGCGATGATAGAACACCAGTGCCGTGCCCGTTTTCGGCCAGACAGAATGTCGCTCCGGCTCAAAGAATCGTGTCAAACCACCCTCATAGTCATCGTTCAGATAAATCAGAAATGAGAATTCGCTTCGTTCGCCATTTCCACGGTCATAGCGTCCGTCGTAATGAGGGGCAAAGCGTTGTCCGAATTCGTAACGGTAAAATCGAAATCGTTCATTGAGTCCGATGATTTCCCGATTAAACCAAGTGGGAACCAAAAGCGGCTTTGCTCTTTCATAAAGTCGAGCAGCCAGCTCTTCATCGGTATGCAGAATTCGAGAATTATTTCGTACGTCTTTGCGCATTTCAGGCCCGGACGATGTGCTGATGGGAGCTTCCAAAAAGCCGATTGATTCTGAGAGCGCAATATAATCGGTGCATTCCTCGGGAGTGAGGAAGTCTTCGATGAGAAAAATAGAGTCCAGTTTCAGATCGATTCGCTGCATGCTAAAGTCATTTCAGTCGAAATAAATATTTGGTTGACATCTTGATAGTTTCGACACCGGTAATCTTCCTTATGTTCAGTATGATCAATGAATCTCATATCGCGACGATTTAACTCAGACCTGTTGATAATCTCAGTGTTTAGGTAAAGGAATTCAATTCATGACTAATCCGTTACGAATTGGTGACACGGGAAAGACAGTGGGATCACTTAAACCGGCAGGAAAAGTCGAGGTGAATCAAAAGATTATCGAGGCACGATCCGAAGGGAATTGGATTGATCCCGATACGGAAGTGGTTATTGTCGGGGGAGAATCTCAATGCCCCATCGTGAGAGCATTCGATGACAGTGAGTTTGAGATCACCAATCAGGGGGAGCTTTTGGCTGAATCTAAAGTCTCAGAGATAACTCCTCTGGAATATTCTTCGAGCTGGGTGGAGAAAGTCAACTACACACTTTGCGGTGTAATATTTGGGGTTTTGATAATTGTCTACGCTCTCATTTCAGGCGAACCATTGACATTATCTACTCTCTTTTTACCTGTTGCGGGAGGAATTTCTGGTCGAACTCTACAAAAGTTTGTCGCCATGGCGGCAGAAGTCGCGGCTCCTCGAGAAAATCATCAGACTCAGGCGGAGTGGATAGCGGCCACGTGCGTTGCATTTACTATGCTCGGAGTACTGATCGCTGTATCTTCGGATCTGGGATTTCCCCTTTCCGCACTTTGTCTGTTCGCAGGCACACTTACTGGTGGTCTTGTTTCCTGGTTCTTCCTGCTGGTTGGGAATGTTTAAATCCTTTATTGTCGATCTTACAACACCAAACTCATCTAGGCCTGTTTTTCCAGATCGATTACAGTTCCGAATACTGAAATCAAAGATCGACAGAATTGAGGTTAAGTCCTGACACCGGAACGGTTTACGGCCTCGATTCTTTGGCCCTGCGGAAGGAGTCGCAGTTATGCTCGGTACGGAATTGAATGTCGAAGCTTATATGAATCGTTTCGGCGAACTGTTGAAACAACTCGATGCCTCTCAAATTGTCGGTTTGAGTGATGCGATTTATCAATGTTACGAGCAGGGAACGACGGTTTTCATCTGCGGCAACGGCGGCAGTGGCTCCAATTCGTCTCACTTTTGTGAAGATCTCGGCAAGAGCACGCTCGATCCCAAAGACTTCGAAAAAGATGACGTCAAACGTCTTCGTGTGATGAGTCTGACCGACAACACCCCCTACATTCTAGCCTGGGGCAACGATGAAGGTTTCGATCGGATTTTTGTCGAACAGCTCAAAAACTTTGCACAGCCGGGCGATTTGCTGATTGCGATCAGCGGCAGCGGTAACAGCCCGAATATTCTCAAAGCGGTCGAGTGGTCAAATTGTCATCAGGTCACAACCTGGGGTATTACTGGATACACGGGCGGAAAACTGAGTGAATCGGCTCAGCACGAACTGCACGTTCCGCTGGATGACATGGGGATGGTCGAATCCGTCCACATGCTCGCCTTCCACTGGGTGCTGAATGATGTGCATGCGAAAATCAACAGTGTCGGACGTTATGATAGCAAATCTGCACCTCAGACATTGCCATTGCGTAAGGCTGCGTAAGTCATGAGATTGAGGCGAGCCGAGTCAGTTATGACTCGGATTTTCTCATGATGATTGTGCAAAATTTGAAGTTGAACCTTGCGGATGACTCGATCCCACCCGAGCCATGACTGACTCGGCTCGCCCTGTGTTGTATCTACGAAGTCGTTTCCAACTGGAAGAACTCGGCTGTTTTTTCCGGTGTCGCTTCTACGATCATGACATTCTGGCTAATGATTGATTCTGTGGCGCCTGTGGATGTGACAAGCCGGTAATCTTTTTCTTTGCGTGTTGTGAGCAGAACACATCGTGTTGTGCCGGATTGACGTTGTAGAATTTCCTCCTGAATGTTGGCCGGCGAGAATATTTTGCCCGGTTCTGCCAAGGCAAGTTGATCGAGCCAGCCGTGCATCTGATCGGTGCGTGATCCACGAATCCATTCGGTCCGTTCTGCTCCAAAGCAGACGAAATCGAGTTGCTGGGGTCCGCATTCCTGAATGTGTCCCCAGCCAATAGTCGCCGCTAGAGAGGCTGCATTTTCGACCGTTTCCCGATTGAAAATATCCTGCCCGGCCTTTGCGTCTTTCGTCCACAGGTCGAGAATCAGCAGGAGACGACGGTCTCGGTTTTGTCGATATTCTCGAACCATCAGTTCGTTGCGACGAGCTGTCGTTTTCCAGTGGATCGAACGTAATTCATCGCCGGGGCGATATTCTCGAATGCGATGAAATTCATCCTGATGAGCCCCCGAACGGCCCTGGGCTGTTCGGCTCGATTCCTGGCCATCGGAAATTCGACGTTTCCACCAGGTGGCGATGTGACCAATGCGCGGGTATACGAGCAGGTCATCGTAAGTTTCCATTTGTCGTCCTCGTTCGACGATGCCGAGTGGGAAACGAGAAACAATTCGCGTAGGGCCTAAACGATAGCGACCACGCTGGACGAAGCGGGCCTGATAGCGACCGGTTCGAGATTGTCGTGCAGGAACCTGAGCAAAAATTAATTTTCCATTGAGCATTTCCCGCGGCCCAATGATGCGATCTTCGACAGTGACGAGACAACAGGAGAGAATCCGTTTCCGGTTTTCCAGACAGATGTCAATAGAGACGGTTTCACCAGCCATAATCCGTTCGGGAAGATGTCTTTGGATTTGTAAACGGCGAGTCATGGCAAACGAAACTCCACCGTTGACAATGAAAGGCCCAGCCATCAACGCGAAGATCAGCATCAGAGTGTTGGTCTTCCCGAATAACGCTCCCAGTAACATGATGATCGCCATGAGCAGATACATCTGACCTTCGATGGGCAGTTTCCAGAGGTTTTTTGCCGGAGAATTTTTGCGGGATTTATTGCGAAGAGGCAGGTGATCATTCCGCTCCCATTCAGATTGTCCCTGCAGTTCGAGGAGTGTTTTCATCCCCCATACGGAAGTCAGGAGCATGAACAGATAGGCCAGCCACATGAAAGGCCACCAAAGGGTGCGATTCAAAATACCGGTGGCCAGTTCCGTAAGCAGAATCCCCATTCCAAGAATCATCGCGCCCCAGGCAGCAACGATCAGATATCGGGAATTGGTCTCGGAAACAGACATAGCAAATTTATTTCAATCGTTCGAATTCCATGTGGACAGAATTCTATAACTCGATATAGAAAATCCCTGAGCTTGTAGGCACAAAGTTTTCGCAATTCTCTCATAAAGATTGGCTCGGGCAAAGGGACTCGGCGTAATTTTGCGTGGCATTGTTGAATAAGTAAGTTTCAATATTAATGAGAGAAGCTTTGTGAATGTGAACTTTAGGTCAAAAAAACTTGATTTGACTTTGCATTCTTTTTATTCTCATGATTCAGAATTTGACTTTAAGATTATTCTTAACTCTGCCTGCCATTAACCTTATTAGGAAGTGGGACAATATTTTGAGTTGTCCTGTTGCCAGTGTTAGCCTCCATGAGCAACCCCTTTGCCTCTGATGAATATGGACGTCCCCCGCGACATACTGTTCCACCTGACAGCACACAGCATGGGGCATATTCCTCTGATAAAATGAGCGTCGTCAATCCGCCGTCGAAATCGATGGATAAGCTGGTCTTTGGCTTGATCTCGTTTGGGCTGGTGTTGATCGTGTTTGTAGTGATGTTTACATTGCTAAGGAATATTTCACCAGATGCTCCCACCCGATTGACACCAGAAGGAACGATCTCTGAAGAGGCCGATCCCTCTGCAACCGATGAGGAGACTGAAATCCGCGGGGATTGATCTGCAATAACTGGAATTCAAAGTTGACTCTCGGTCAGGTCAGGGAGTGCTTGAAACAAATCAGTCCTCTTGCTGAGTTTCCTCTGCATCTCCGATGCGCAACTGGTTGATTTTGCGATAGAAGTTTGTCCGGTGAAGTCCCAGAAGTTTTGCCGCTTCGGTCATATTTCCTTCCGATTTTGAAATAGCTGCCCGGATGTAGGCTCGCTGAAATTCCAATGTCGCATCAGCCAGTGTTGCATCTTCGGATTCGGAATCAAGTTTTTGAGGCACCTGCAATTCAATAAACAAATCCGCAGAGGCCACAACAGGTCCAACTCCCTGCCAGGTCAGTCGTTGAATCACAGATCGCAACTCCGCTGCATTTCCCGGCCAGCGATATTGCAGTAACAATTCGCAGGCATCGGCTGACAATTCTGGAGTTTTTTTCCCCGAATTCTGGAATGACTCACGGAGAAAGTATTCTGCCAGAGGAAGAATATCGTCCGTCCGTTGACGTAGCGGGGGAATGTGCATTGCACAAAGTGAAAACCTGCGAAACAGATCCTCCCGGAAATTTCCCGCTGCGACCTCTTTATTCAAGTCGGAAGTAGACATCACAATCAGCCAGCAGGGATTGTGAGACTGGAACTGATTTTCAATCGTTTTCAGTTGTTCCACAAGTTGGCTTTGCATGACTTCCGATAGACGATCGACGTTTCGGAGCAGGAGTGATTGACTGCTGATGCTGAGATTGAGCACTTCAGAAAATGAAGTCCAGTTCTGCTCTAAATTACTCGCTTCAAATTCAGAAATCAAACTTTGCGAAACCTCTCGCATTCTGGCCAGATGTAGAGCGATGGCCCGCTTGCCAACACCTGGCGGGCCGGAGATCCAGAGCGGGTATTCCCCTTTGATTAAACTGCTCGCCTCATTATGCACAAATGAAATTGTATCGCTGTTGCCAATGAGTGGCCTGCAATCCTGTTGCTGTTTGAGGGCACGCTGCTCCAGATCTTTCTTCTGGAAATCTTTCAGGAGAGGAATAAATTGATGAGTCAGGAATACATCAAGGACTTTCCAGTCCATCTGCCCGGGAGTTTGGCCTCCTGATGCGGGAAGATCGATCTTCAGGCGAAATGATGAGTTCTCGGAAATCGCTGGACTTCGCCAGAGGACTTCCCATTCATCATGCTTGTCAACTTGAGTGGAATCCTCAGAATCAAATTCGACTCTCAGATGATTGAATTCAAATGTTTTTTGCAATTGATCGGCGAGCATCTCCAGAAGTTGAGAGACCGTGGAAGCCGTGCTCCAGTCATGTGCATATTTCTCCAGTTCAAGCCTCAAATCAAGTTGCTGGTGCTTTTGCTGATTTCGAATCACAAGTTGCAAAAAGGCGGAGAAAAGATCACGAACCGCTTCAATGGTAGGGAGATCCTCCAAAAGCAATTTTCGTCCGACGAGTCGGAGTACAATGGAATCAAGCCGATCTTCTGCTGAGGAAAAGGGGAGCAAATATTGTCCCCAGCCTTGTGCAGGTTCATCCGACAGATACAACGTTTGGTTTCGTTCGAGCACCTCTTCAAAATAATCGGCTGCCAGCCGAACAAGTGAGCGGCCGCCGACGCCTTCCGTCAGTTTCCATTCGCTATCGAAATCATAGAGCCCAACGGCTTGAACTCCGAGATGCCTTTGCAGGATCGTCAAGCATTCATGCAGCAGTTCCGAGTCGGTCCGATCCACGAGTTCTGAAAGCAACTCTGTCAATTCCCGATTCAGTTCCAGCAACATCGCCGCGTCTGCCATGTCGCCTGGAACAGGTTCCATCGAAGATTTTGACCAGTGAGTATGAGCACGTTTCGGCATATAAGATATCAGTAATCAGAGCACTTAAACGAAATTCAATTTGAAAGCCGGAGAAATTTATCAAACTGCAAATAGACCGGCACGCAATAATTTAACTACGAAAAACAATTGAACCCGGGTGGCGGGGCGCTCCCTATGATCTATTAAACCATACAATATCACTTCATCGAGTCCAGTGTTTGCGACCGAAGCTGCATCAACTGCTGCACCAGTTCGGCATGAGTATCAGCTACATTTTTCGATTCCCCGGGATCTG
The DNA here is from genome assembly GCF_007859715.1 of Rubinisphaera italica. Taxonomy (NCBI): domain Bacteria; kingdom Pseudomonadati; phylum Planctomycetota; class Planctomycetia; order Planctomycetales; family Planctomycetaceae; genus Rubinisphaera; species Rubinisphaera italica. The sequence goes on along the minus strand of NZ_SJPG01000001.1, from coordinate 4,517,905 downwards.
ATTTAAGATTAATCAGGAAGCTCTTTTTGTCTTGAGCCGTCAACTCACCTCGATTACTGGTATCACGGCAATTTCCCAGAAGTTTCCAATCGCCTTGTCGAACCGCCCACTGCGCGTTGTTGCCGTTGCCCATCTGCCAGTAGAAAAAGTTATGCGGTGATTTTTGATCCTCATCGAGCAGGCACTGGGATAGATCTCGACCATCGAGCATATTTTCGGGAGGAGGAATTTCCGTTAGACTCGCCAGCGTGGGCATCCAGTCGCAGCCAGTCGCCATTTGATCGCGTGTTTCTCCCGCTGGAATTTTCTGCGGCCAGGAGATCAGCGAAGGAACGCGAATTCCGCCTTCAAACAGGCAGCCCTTAGCTCCGCGATACGGGCCCGCATTGCCACCCCCAAAGAACGCGCGTTCTTCAGTCGAATGTCCATGATCGGATTGAAATACGACAATCGTTTCTTCACGCAGTTTTCGCTGTTCGAGGAAATCGAGAATCTGTCCGACTTTCTGATCCATTGTCGAAACGAACTCGGCATATTCGCGTCGCGGCGAAGGCAAGTCTGCATACTTTTCCCGCCATTCATGCGTTCCCTGATACGGATAGTGAGGCACATTGATCGCCCAGTAAATGAAGAAAGGACGCTCTTCTGTCGCATCAATAGCCGATTTGACTTCACGGACCATCAGGTCGGGAAAGAACTGTCCATCCTCGTGAATTTCCGTCCCATTTCGCCAGAGGTCATGACGGTTCGGGCCATTCCAGAAGAAGTAGTGGGAATAGTTATCGATACAGCCCCCCATGTGGCCAAACGAACTTTCAAAACCCTGACCATTCGGCATCGTTTCCGGAGTGAACCCCAAATGCCATTTGCCGACATGATAAGTCGCGTAACCAGCGTCGTGAAACATTTCTGCCATTGTGTATTCGCTGGCAGGCAGACCGGGCTTCCCTTTTTCCGAACTGACATTCCCCGGCACCCCCGCTCGCACAGGAATTCGTCCCGTCAGTAATCCCGCCCGCGAAGCTGAGCAGATACAACTGGGGGAATACATTTGTGTGAGCCGGATTCCGGTTTCTGCCAGTCGATCGATGGCCGGGGTGATCAAGTCCTCAGACCCGTAGCAGTTGGCATCGAGCGTGCCTTGATCGTCGGTGTAAATCACAAGCACATTCGGTGATTTTGCAACCGCATAATTTGGTTGAATGAATGAGAATGCGCCCCAGAGAAATATAAATATTGCGTAACCAAAACTGGGGATTCGCTTTAATAAAAACTCTCGCTCTAATGTCAGTGAAGGCATAGCAGGTCTCCCTTTGATTGATTTCCTCTCTCAGCCCTATCATAGTAATAACTTCAGCAAAGAAATTCTTCTTCAGGATTGCACCGAATTCCTTAGGCATTCCGAAGTTCGTAAATTTGAAATTCTAGCAGACAGGTTGCGGAATGATCGGCACTTTTGGATTAATCATTGTCGGTGGTATTTCTCTCTTCATAATTCTGGTCATTGTGCGTATCTTTGCTGGCTCATCAGGTTCGAATGAGCCTGCTGGCAGAGGCTTCAAAAGCCTGCTCGATAAAAAAGTGACCTTAACCTGCTGGCATTGCCAGAAGGAAACCGATGCCAACCTGACGCAGTGCGAACATTGCGGACAGGAACTGAAATGAATTTTGACACCCTTTACCCAGGAGTACTTTCAATGCAAAACACTCTTATCGCATTTGCACTCTGCACAGGAATGATGTGCATCGCTTTGGAAAATGCTCAAGCTGAAGAACCACAACCGGGAAAGCAGGTCGCCCAGAAGTCGGACGTCGGAAATGGGAAGTCGATCCATTACTGGCTATCACTTCCGAAAGATTACTCGGATAAGAAACCTGCTTCACTACTCATCTTTCTGCATGGTAGCGGAGAGCGGGGCAATAATCTGGATCAGGTTCTTGTACATGGTCCACCAAAGTTGATTAAAGCCGGCAAGGAGTTTCCCTTTATTGTCGTTTCCCCACAGCTGACTTCAGATGTCCGCCGCTGGGATGTGCAACAGCTTTCCGCCATGCTGGATGATCTGGAATCGAAATACACGATTGATAAAAGTCGCATCTACTTGACTGGCTTGAGCATGGGTGGCTACGGCACCTGGGCCTGGGGAGCAGAAACTCCCGAGCGATTTGCAGCAATCGCTCCGATTTGCGGCGGCGGGGACCCAGAAAAAGCAAAACAACTGACCAAAGTTCCGATCTGGGCGTTTCATGGTATGAAAGATCGTGCGGTGCCTGTCGAACGCTCCATCGAAATGAAAGAGGCGATTGAAGCTAAGGGCGGTGACATTAAACTGACCCTCTACCCCAATGCCTCCCACGATTCCTGGACTGAATCGTATAATAATCCAGAACTCTACAAATGGTTTTTGTCTCACAAACGAGGGCAATAACCGAATTTCATGACTTCTATAACCCCTTCTTTTTGCGTTGAATGATTTTTGAATGAGCTCTGAAACTGACACCAATTCGGCAAACTCGACTGTGACAGAACGTGAAGATTTAAGTCCCTGGTTTCTCACTCTGGAAGACCTGGAAGGTCCACTTACGTGGAATGACTTCTTTCAGAATGAGAATTCTGTGGAGATTGATGTCGGTTGTGGTCGCGGACTCTTTCTCTTCAATGCCAGCGAGATTCATCCCGATCGAAATTATCTGGGAATGGAAATCGACTTTAAGGAAGGACGCCGTGGAGCGAAACGGTTGAAGAAGCAAGAACGTCCCAATGCCCGGGTTCTCGGATGCGATGCCAATCGTGCGTTCGGTGAATTCGTGCCGGAGGGAACCGTTTCAGCTATTCATGTCTACTTTCCCGATCCCTGGTGGAAAGCCAAGCATCATAAACGACGGCTCTTCACTGCCGATTTCACGACGTTGATTTATAAAGCATTGAAACCGGGCGGTTTATTGCATGGCTGGACCGATGTTTTCGACTACTGGCAGTTAATGACCGGGCACATCGGCGAGCATGGAGGCTTTGCCGAACTGCCCGCTCCTGAAGAACGGGCAGCCGAGCACCACATGGATTATCAAACCAGTTTCGAGAGAAAAAAACGCATGGCAGGCTGGCCGATTTATCGCGGATTATGGCAGAAAGATGGGTAGGATTAACGAAACTGAGTGGCTGGGGTCGTAGCGAAGCGCAGCTCAGAGATCCACTTTATGAACAACCAAAGTTGTGCCACGGCTCTGTTTTCGGTCGCTTACTGCCGTGACCGTTCGTGCAATGCTTCTGCGGAAATGCTGTAAACGACTTCCTGAGCCAGACGATCCATATCCATCACAAGCCGATCGACGCGTCCGGAGAGATACATATAGATGATCAGCGAAGGTATCGCGACCATCAAACCGGCAGCAGTCGTTAACAGTGCCAGAGCAATCCCGGCTGCCAGTTTTTCCGGGCTGCCCATCGCATCGCTGCCGGCGATCCCGTTGAACGCATCGATCATGCCCCAGACGGTACCAAGCAATCCAATCAATGGGCTAACGGTTGCCACGCCGTTGAGCACTCGCAAATGCTTTCGCATCTGGCTCACCTGACGTTCTCCGCCATCGATAATCGCCTGTTCAACTTCAACACTCGGCTTCCCCCATTTCCGAACGCCATGTTCAAAAATTTGAGCAACAGGCGAGCCATTCTCGGCACATAACTGCAAAGCCTCATCCGGCTCGATGGTTCCCTCACGCAAATGATGCAGGAAGCGTTCAACAAACGGCTTGGGAATGACGCGAGCACGACGCAGAACTACGAGTCGTTCGGTACTGAACCAGAGAGAAATGAGTGTTGCCAGTCCAAAAGGCAAGCCCCACCAGCCCAGAGCCGTCACAACTTGCGAGGGTGTCGTCGGAATCACACTCTTTTTGACCGGAATATCCGCACCTGGTTCATCAGCAACTTCTGGAGCCACAGGAATTGGAGCAGGTTCGGTCTCACGTTGAGCGAATACATAGGGAGAGCTACACAGGCTGAAACACATCATCAGACCGGCTGCAATCAGGAAATGTCGAATCTGCTCCATCGCAATACTATCCTAAGTGACCTGCAACTAAGAAAACGGAGTTCTTTTTCTCAAGTATCGAGCGTTCCGCAAGTGCATGTTACAGGCATTTGAAAAAACTTCCACAATGGGGAAAACTGACTGTCCAGACAAAGCCTCTGAAGTTGCCTCACTTACCATGAGTCACTTGCTTCAGCCAAATTGGGTATATAAATATCTATCAATATCATGAAGTTCCAGTGCATCAAATTAGTTTGATGCTTTGAGTATCTGCACTCGCTCCTCCGCTTTTTTAGAGAATTCACTTTCGGGATAGAGACGAATCAGATTCTCGTAATTCTGAATCGCCTGTTCGACATTCCCCTGAACCTCATCGCACTGCCCTGCCTGATAGAGAGCAGCCGACTGCAAATCTGGAAAGCCCGGGAAAAGAATCGCCATCCGAATGTATTCTTTGATTGCCAGCGGATAGTTTTTTTGAATCAGAGCCGTTTCTGCCAGATAAAACTGACTTTGAGCAGCGGCCAGTGTTTTATTCCCGGCTGCCCGGTCCAGCACCGCTCGAAACTGTTTCTCAGCCTCTGCAAAATTTGCCTGGGCAATTTGGGTTCGCCCTGCAATCACTTCAACCTGTTCCCGCTCTGCAGACTGCGGGTATTCCTGACGAACTTCTTCGAGAGCTTCCTGAACCACGTCGTATTTCTTTTGACGACGGGCAATTTCTCCAGTCATCACATAAATTCTCGGATACCATTCTGGTCGATCTGATTTATCGAGATTAGCGACTCGGGCTTTTAACTCGGTGAGTTGTTTTTCAGCTTCTTCCAACTGATCCTGTTCGAGGTAGAGTTGAATCAACTGGGACTCAATTTCACCAATCTCATTCAGGCCGGCCGTCTGACCATTCGCAGCTTTGAGGTATTCTTCGGAGAACTTTTCGACCGCAGCCGAATCTTTTTGAGTTCCGGCAATCATCACCAGTTGATACAACGATCGGGTTTTCACATAGGGATCCGAGGTGGAATCGCCAATCAGCTTTTCAAATCGCGTTCGAGCAGACGCTAAATCGCCGTTAATATAATCACTCTCAGCCAGCGAGAGCTGAGCATCATCGGCTCGATCGCTTTTGGGCGTTTCGCGGATCAGAATTTCAAAGACTTCATCCGCCTTTGCGTATTCTTCGTTTTCGTAATGCAGCAGCGCCCATTCATCGAGCAGTTTATCCAGATTCTGATTTCGCGTTTCCGGCTGCTTGCGAAGTTCTTTGTAGGCCAGTCGATAAGCCTCGGCTGACTTGTCGACTTCGTTTAAATCCCGATAAGTCCGGGCCGCTTCCCGCGCTGCCCGATAGGCCAGATGATGGAGTTCGTTTCCCTGAGTCGTCTCTTCTGAAGAGCGAAACGACTGAGCCGTCTGCATAAATGCCTCGGCGGCCTTCAAATTCTGATTCGCTTTCAGCAAGGCCATTCCCTGCATATAACCGGCATCGGCAGCAACTTGTTTTGCATTCGGAAACTGCTTTTTCAACTTCTCGAAACTTGCTACCGCTTCATCGAATTTTCCATCTTCAAAATAACTCCAACCCAAAGCAGATAGCGATTTAATCGTCCATTCATCGTCAAGTTTCAATTGGAGAATCTGCTGATACTGCTTTTGAGCTTCCTCCCAGTTTTGACGGGCGTAATTCATTTCCGCCAGTTGAAACGTCGCTTCGGTGATGACCAAAGGTGCCAGATCCGATTGTTGCAATTTCGCAAGAGACGCACTGGCATCATCGAGGCGATTCATTTTGATCAGCACATTAATGCGGACAATATAGGCCTGTGCTAGCGAGTCTTTATCCTGAGACAAGCTTTCAAACTGATTCAGCGCACTCAGAGCCTCTTCATAGTTCCCCAGTTCGTATTGACTGTTTGCCAGCAACAACCAGGACTCGGGCAACTGAAGTTGACTCTGATCTGACAAGCCGAGAGTGATCGGTTCTAATGCATTCACTGCCAGGGCATTATCTCCAAGTTCCTGAGCGATTCGGGAGGTTTGGTATCGAGCCTGCTGCGTAAATAATTGCTCGTTCGCAGGCATTCGATCCAGGATCTGGGTCAGTAAAGGTAATGCTTTACGAAGCCGTGTGTCCCGATCGCCAAGTGAACTTGGCAATGGATCCGTTTCGGAATCAGCGGCTGCAAGCAGGCGACATTGCAGCAGTGTCTGTTCATCGTTCTGACGCGGTGTCAATTCGACATCTGGTTTCTGTTCAGAAAGTGCCCAGCCTTGCCCCAGTCGATTTGTCAGCAGGCAACATTCCATTGATGATAACCATGCATCAATAACAGATTCCCCTTTGGGGAACTGTTTCTGGTAGTCCAGGAAGAGTGTTAATGCGCCGTCGTAGTTGCGTAGTTGGAATCGGCTGTCGGCCAGTTGATAAAGAATTTTGGGACGTAACTCTGCATCTTTTGATTGCTGTAAAAGTGTTTGCAATGCCTGTTCCGACTTTGCCAGATCCCCTGAACTTTTATAGGTTTGAGCAATCCAGAAGCGAGCCGATTCGCGGTATTGCTCACTCTGGTCAGCCGCGGAGAATTGATCGATTGCCTTTTCCCATTCTCCCAGAGAGAAATAGGCATATCCGGCGTTCAAATGCGAGAGAGCGATCAATTTACCACTCGGGTTGAGACTGGAAAGTTTCGTGAATGTCTCGGCTGCGTTCTGATAATTCTTCTGCTGGAAATAAAGCATCCCCACATTGAACAACGACTCTTCCATCCGCTGGGAATCGGGATTGTTGATTAACTTCTGATACTGCACGATTGCCGGTTCAATCTGGTTCTGTAACTCAAGCGACCGGGCCAGACCAAACTGGCTGTCTTCAACAAATCGACCTTTGGAGAATTTATCCAGGGATTGCTCAAACATCATTTGAGCCTGCTCGTACTTTCCCGTTCTGAGATAAGCATCGGCTAAATACGGCAAAGCCCATTCCACCAGTTGATCGTTGGGAGCCTGTTTCAAAAACGCTTCAAAATCGCTGATGGCAGTCGGATAATCATTCAGAAAGTAACTGCACTCAGCGATACGATACATTGCCTGAGCTTTGTTTTTATTTTGCGGATGAGCTTTAAGAAACCCCTGCAGGATTTCCCGAGCATTTTTATAGTCCTCCTGATTGATCAGACTTTGCGCCAAATACAACTTTGCCAGCGGAGCTTTGCTGTGATCCGGATATGCTTTGAGATAATTCCGGAATGTCTCACTGGCCAGATCCCAGCGTTTCTGTCCATACAATGTGAGGCCGAGCGTATAGTCATCATCAGCTGGCGCCGCGATCGCAGGAGCCGTTCTCGTCAGCAGGAACGAAGAAGTAAAAACCAGCAGTGTCAAATGAAAACAGATCGCCCGGGTCCAACGGCTACTCATGGTAAATCTTTGCATGATCAGTATTTTGATTTCGACGATTTCAGGTTTCTAATGGCAGAGGAGCTTCCTCTCAACCAAGAGTGTTTAGTGTCTTTCTCTTATGAAAAGCACATTCTTCAGATTAGACAGGGATAACTATTGTATCCCAATGCCCCCTCAAGTGGAAAACGTTTTACGTGAACTTGCCAAATTGGATTCGTAATCGAATCGATTTTACGGCCCCTGCAAAGCACCTAAACTGCCAAGGCTCCCAGTGCGGTTCTTGTTAATTTGAAATATTGAGCTGACCAAACTAACGATTTTCCAGATGATCGACTTTAAGATCGAGTCTGTTTTTGTTGACACGAATCATTCCGCATTGGGTCCTGGTTAGTCCGAGAATACCTTTACCTCTACCAGACCATGACCGTATGGAGTAACTGTGCGATGATTAAATCTTCAAGTGCCCAGCCTCCTGGTATCTACGACATCCGCGTAAGATTTGATTTTTGAGTATTGTCAGGCGTACCATGTTATTTCCACTACGAAATCAGCACTTGCACCGCACTGATAGGATTAAACATGTTTCCCGCACACCAAATTACGACATTGCTGGTTTCTTTGACCTTGCCAGTGATTTTTCAATTTCTGGCCCCCGGCTCTCTTCCAGCCGCACAACCGCCCCGCCCGAATATCATCGTCATTATGGCCGATGATCTCGGGTATGGAGATCTCAGTTGTTACGGTGCGAGCGAAATTGAAACTCCCAACATCGATCGGCTTGCTCGTGAAGGACAATTATTCCGTCAGGGATATTGCTCGGCTTCTACCTGCACGCCCACCCGGTTTTCCTTTCTGACCGGCATGTATGCGTTTCGTCAGCCGGGAACAGGAATCGCTCCTCCAAATGCCACGGCTCTGATTCAACCGGGAACTCCGACCATTGCCTCAGTTCTGGATGACGCCGGCTATGAAACGGCAGTGATCGGCAAGTGGCATCTTGGATTAGGGGAAGGCAAAGAGCCCGACTGGAATGGAGACCTCAAGCCCGGTCCTTGTGAAATTGGATTTGATCATTGTTATTTGTTACCGACGACGAACGATCGTGTCCCGCAGGTTTATGTGGATGATCATCGTGTCGTTAATCTCGATCCGAATGACCCGTTGTGGGTCGGCAAGACAAATCCTGATGGGCAACCGACTGGTTTGACGCATCGAGACACTCTGAAAATGGATTGGTCGCACGGACACAATCAAACAATACACAATGGCATCAGCCGGATTGGATTCTACTCGGGTGGACATGCCGCTCGCTGGCGGGATGAAGACCTGGCTGACAAATGGGTCAGCCACTCTGCCAGGTGGATTGAAACGCACAAGGACAAACCTTTCTTTCTGTTCTTCTCCTCGCACGATATCCATGTTCCTCGAATGCCCCACGAACGCTTTCAGAAGAAATCCAAACTCGGATATCGGGGCGATGCCATCCTCGAACTCGACTGGCAGGTTGGTGAAGTTCTCAATACGCTTGATCGCCTCAATCTGACGAAAAAAACACTCGTAATCTTTTGCAGCGACAATGGCCCGGTCCTCGATGATGGCTATGTCGATGGAGCCGTTACGCAACTGGGGAAGCATACTCCTTCCGGTGTATTCCGCGGTGGCAAATACAGTGCCTACGAAGGGGGATGCTGTACTCCGTTCCTCACACGTTGGCCAGGGACAATTCCAGTAGGAGAATCACAGGCAATCGTCAATACGGTCGACCTGGCCACCAGCATGGCTGAACTGGTCAAGCAACCTATTCCTGAAGAGGCATTTCCAGACAGCTTGAACGTTCTTAATGCCCTCCTCGGAAAACCGGATGCGGCTGGACGAACAGAAACTGTTGAACAGGGCACAAGTGCTCTTGGATTACGAGTTGGCGACTGGAAGCTTGTTGCCTATCGAAACAAGAAAAACAACGGTAAGACTTTCGAGAAAACGAGTGAAGGCCTGTACGAACTTTATCAGCTCGACAAAGATGCCGGTGAATCCAAAAACGTCATCGAAGAATTTCCGCAGAAAGCGGAGGAGTTGATTAATCGACTCGAAGAAATCCAGTCTGCACCGACAAGAGATTAATGTGAATTGTCTGTTGGGATGGCCCGCATTGCTCGGTATAAAACTTCCCGTAGTGCAGAATTTCTTCTGCTTCAAATCCCTGACGATTTGAGGCTCAGTTGATATAGTATCGACTCACCTTCAGGAGTCGCCGATGCTGGATACGGAATTTAAGCTGTACAATCGAATTTCCCATGAGGATTGCGTAGCCGGGCTGAACGGTTTGGAACCTAACAGTGTCGATCTGGTTTTTGCCGATCCCCCGTTCAATATCGGCTATGAATACGATGAATACGACGATCGACTCGAACGGGATCAGTATCTCGAATGGTCCACAAACTGGATGCAGGCCGTCTACAATGCCCTCAAAAAGGATGGTACTTTCTGGCTGGCGATTGGCGATGAATACGCTGCTGAGTTAAAGCTGGCTGCTCAGGAAATTGGCTTTCATCCTCGCAGTTGGGTCATCTGGTACTACACCTTCGGTGTGAATTGCAAAAATAAATACAGCCGGTCCCATGCTCATCTGTTTTACCTAGTGAAGGATCCCAAGCAGTTCACGTTCCTGGGAGAGGATCTCGAAAATCGCATCCCCTCTGCCCGGCAACTCGTTTACAACGACAAACGTGCGAATCCTAAAGGCCGTCTGCCGGATGATACCTGGATCATTTCTCCGAGTGATGCCGTGGGCGACTTGCATGCCGACGATCAGCAAACCTGGACATTGCGACCTCAGGATCTCGAATCGCGTTTTCAGTCCGATGAAGACACCTGGTACTTTCCGCGAGTCGCTGGAACATTCAAAGAGCGAGCCGGTTTCCATGGCTGCCAGATGCCGGAACAATTGCTGGGACGCATCATTCGAAACTGTTCGCGTGAAAACGAACTGGTCGTCGATCCGTTCGCCGGCAGCGGAACGACGCTGGCGGTTGCAAAGAAACTGGGACGAAAATACCTCGGATTTGAGTTGTCGGAAGACTATGTCAAAGCGAGCCGGGAACGATTGAAAAAGATTTCCGTCGGTGATCAACTCGATGGCTCTGCAGAACCGACAATGAGTGCTCCCGGAACCTGGGCTAAAAAGTCTGCTCGTGCTCAGAATCGAACGAACATCCATCAAGAAGAAGCAGCCGCCGAAACCCCACTCCGGTTGACTCTGGCAGGTCTCAAAGAAGCCTTCCTTGCGGCTCATCAAGGCTATTCCGTCGATCGTCTTCTGCTTGATCCTGATTTGAATGCCGCATTTCATGAGTCCTGTCGACAAGCAGGATTATTTGGTGATCCTCAAACCTGGAATCTGTTACTGCTGCGATTACGTCGCGATGGTGAATTGCAGGAGGTTCCCTGTCCCCGTCGAACTGATATGAGTTGGCCAGAGATTGATACAATTCTTTCGGGATGTGAAATCAGCCTGCAGACACTGCTGGTCGAGACACAAACGAACCATCTGACAGAGATCATGAGTGATCCGGAATTGCTGCAGCGATTTAATGACCGAGCCAGACTTCTCAGTCCAGGAGCAACGACATTCAAGTACCGCTGGGCAGCTGTAATGCTGTCCCGTCAAACAGGCATCGCCCATAAACGTGCCAGTATTCTGGCTGCCGCTTATGACGATTCGATTGAACGACGATTATCTGCTCCAGAGAAACTTGATGACTCACTGATCAGTAAACTCCCTGAATGCTCCGGTCTATTCTTGATCGCTGCGGACGAACCCCTTTATTGCGGAGAAACATTGAACCTGAAACTACGGGTCGAGTCTCTGGATCGAAAAGCCTTAGCGGTTCTGGTTGGTGTTGCTGAAAACAACTTGTCGATCAGAGTGATGCCCCAGACTCCCGAATTATTCGGTGAACTGGCCTGGCAGAACTATCTGGCATCGCGATTCCAGACGAAATGGAATTTAAATAATTAAACTCTGGTCCAAATGGAAACCGGATTTCCATTTACGATTTGCAGACAACAGACTTGTTTAGTAAAGCGTGTCCATTTAATTCATCCCCCTTTCATATATTAAGAACTACAAGAAGAACCTGTTTCTTAACACGGAGTCGGAATTCAAAATCGGCCAAATGGATTTGAATAATGATAAACCACAGAGGCACAGAGGACACAGAGAACACAGAGAAGCCTTTAATCCAAGGCTTCTACAGAATTTAAGCGTTTATCTCACTCCAGATCTCTCACAAAATCTCTGTGTCCTCTGTGCCTCTGTGTTTCAAAAAATTCAAAAGTCAGATTGTCTAGAGTTTTTTAATTCTCCGGTTTTCGTATGGAACATGGTATAAAGACTAAACGCTCGATTCTCTTACTATTTAAATCAAATTGATTCATGCACGCCACAGAATTTCTTACTCAATCAGAATTGAAAACGGTTCCACCGATCGTCGTCCTCTTTGGCGGCGAACGGTTCTTGAAGCAGCAGGTCCAGCAACTGTTTTTGCAGACAGTTTACGGGCCCGATGCGGATGCCCATGAACTGGCTACATTTCTGGAAGGGCGGGAAGCCGAGTGGCGAAGTGTCGCGGATGAATTGAAGACGATTTCGATGTGGAGTGGAAAACGCTGTGTCATCATCAATGCGGCTGACGATTTTGTCTCTGCAAATCGCCCGCAACTGGAAAAATATGCGGACAACCCGGCAAAGTCTTCACTGCTGATTCTCGATGTGAAAAGCTGGCCAAAATCGACAAAACTGGCTAAGAAGGTCCAGAAGACAGGAGAAGCGATCGAATGCGGCGAATTGAAAGGGGCTCAGTTACAGGGTTGGGTTGTCTCCCATGCGGCTCACAAATTTGAAAAGACAATCAGCCGACAGGCGGGTCAATTGTTGATTGACCTGGCAGGAACCTCAGTCGGATTGCTCGATCAGGAACTCGATAAGCTCGCTTCCTATGTTGGACAGAACAAAAAGATAACCAATGAAGATGTGCGAGCTCTGGTCGGAGGCTGGCGACTGGAAACAACCTGGAACATGATTAACGGCGTGCGGGATGGTCAGCTCGATATGGCACTCGTTGAACTCAATAAGCTGATGACTGCTGGCGAAGCTCCGCAAAAATTACTGGGAGGCATCTCGTTCGTTTATCGAAAAATTGTCAAGGCGGTTCGCATTTCTGCGAAAACCCGTCAACTCGGACCCGCTCTCAAACAGGCAGGCATTTTTCCCCGCGATGTCGGACCGACCGAAACCTACTTGCGAAAACTGGGACGCGAACGAGCAGAACGAATCCCGGAACTACTTGCCAAAGTCGACCTGGGAATGAAAGGCGAAAGTTCACTTCCCCCTCGTTTATTAATCGAACGATTACTGGTTGAACTTTCTCCGTAAACGGGCAATCTATGCTTTGCATTCGCGTCGGGTTACCAAAGTATGGTAATGTCAGCAGAACATTGACATGAGTTCCTGTTTTTAAGGCGAGTTGATTGAACACCCCGTTGCACAATCGTGAAGAATATGTCGAACAGGCTTACTTTTTTCGCACATATCGAGAACGACTCGATAACGATTTGCCTGCTCAGGAAGTTCTGCAGGTGATTTCGCAGGAAATTCTTTCGACAACTCAACTTCCGCTTGCCATCAATTTCATGGCTTCGGAAATGATGCTACACGGCCGAGTATCAGGAGGTATGGCGCGTCTCGGACATTATTTCACACCCTTCCAGAGTTTTGTCTTTCGTCAAGCCGAGCAGGATCGCACGCGGTTCGATATGCGGATCGGTCTGGAAATTCTCGAAAAAGAAGCCGAGTTTCTCGCTCTGGAAAAAGCGACACCCCAAGGGCTGTTCATCTATCAGTTTGAAGCCCTCTCCCGGAATCGGCTCGGATATCAGGATGGCCTGCAGGCGATGGGCAAAGATCCCATGTATGACGAACACTGGAGAGATTGGATCAGTAAAGTCCGGCAGTCACTCGGGGCCATTGAGTTTTCGGAAATGATTTATTCGCGTTCGGAATATCGCGTGCAGGAAGTGCGGCGACGCACTGAGAATCCGGAATATCTTCCCTCTTATCCAGTCCTTTTCGGCTTGCAGGAAGGACGTATCGCCCAGGCGAACCACGGTCGCGATCCTCTTTATATGTTCGCAGCTTTACAGCGACATCTGGGCTACCCAAAAGTTCCTCGACCCCAACCACCGCTGAGCGAACGCCTCGATCCAATTATCGAACAGCGTCTCCAGCAACTCGAAATGCGCTTGAAAATTCTCGAAGCCGAGCAGTCCGGGAAACTCGATCTGTCCGACTTTTATGTCAAACCCGAGAAGCCTGAGTTCAAAAATATGGATTGACCGTGAGTCTTTTCGGCGATTGGTTTTCATCGGATTTATCGTTATGCTGATAGATCAATTCACAAACGGAATCCTTTCTGGAGTCTCTTCTGATGGTTCGAACCGTTCTTCTGACTTTTTTCGTAACATGTGCATTCGCTGTTACTGATTTCGCGAATGCAAAAGACTCGCAAGTTCAACACTCGTTTCTGACCGCAGACTCCTCGAAACAGATCATTGCAATCATCAATGAAGATGGTCTACCCCAGTGGACACACAAGATAGGACCTCTTCACGACCTGCATTTGCTGAGCAATGGGAATGTGCTGTTTCAAACGAACTGGAAGAGAATTGTCGAAGTCAACCCGGCAACCGATGAAGTGGTCTGGGAATTTCAGGCTGGGCAGGGAACAAAGAAAAAAGTCGAAGTCCACGCCTTCGAACGATTGAAAAATGGCAATACGATGGTCGTGGAATCAGGAACTTCCCGGATCCTCGAAGTTGATCCTCATGGGAATGTTGTTCACACGATTCCACTCCAGGTCAAGCAACCTCATGCTCATCGTGATACGCGTCTTGTCCGAACACTTGATAATGGGAACTACCTGGTCTGCCATGAAGGTGAGGGGCTAGTCCGAGAATATAATCGAGAGGGAAAAATTATCTGGGAATACGAAGTTCCCTTGTTTGGCGAGAAACCTCGTGACGGTCACGGAGTTGAAGCTTACGGCAATCAATGCTTTGCCGCACTTCGCCTCAAGAATGGAAACACTCTGATCTCAACGGGCAACGGCCATCGGGTGATTGAAGTGACCCCAGAGAAAAAAGTAGTCTGGTCGCTCGACCAAAACGAACTCCCCGGCATTCAACTGGCCTGGGTAACAACCCTGCAGGTCTTGCCGAATGGAAATATCGTGCTCGGTAATTGTCATGCTGGCCCGGACAATCCACAAGTGATCGAAATCACCAAAGACAAGCAGATCGCCTGGACTTTCCACGACTTCAACCGCTTCGGAAACGCGTTGACCAACACCCAGATTCTGAGTACGGATGGCAAAACGGTCCATCTCAAGCAAACAACTCGCTGAATCAATTTGTCAAACCAGCAAGACAAATAGCATATTGAAGCAATAAAAATACGAGAGGGGGGACTTGAACCCCCACGTCCGAAGACACTGGATCCTAAATCCAGCGCGTCTGCCAATTCCGCCACTCTCGCAGAGTTTTATGATAATGGATTTTATCAGGTTTGTTCCATCAGGACAAATGAAAACGCCTGAGGTTCATCGCCTCAGGCGTTTTGTCATCAAAGAACATCTATTACCGTATTTATTGGATCGGCAAGGCAAAATCGCCATCCATGTCTCGCCAGACGCAGTGGATATGATTGGCGGGATTGCCAGCTGCATCGGGTTGAGTGTTGACGAATTCAATCAGGAATGATTTTCCCTGAATGCGGTAGTAGTGTCCGATTCCTGGTTTGGTGGCTCCAGCCCATGCGAAGTGGACATTTTCAAAGCCATTCTTTTCGATTTCGTCCAGTCGAACGGCTGCTCGTTTTTGTGGGACGGCATTGGCATAGACATTGATCAGGTTCTTGAGAGTCGCCTGTTGCTCTTTGGATAATTTCTCAGCTGGAATTCCTGCAGGAGCGTCGGTTGGTGGATGGACGCTGCCTGCATTGCGGATTTCGCGAGGAGCATCTTTGTCGATGACCGCCGTTTTTTTCTGCGAGTCGTCCAATGAGTTGACCAGATCGAAGCCAAGTTGTTCTTCGTCTTTCAATACCGCCATGCCCATTTTGAAGCCGAGATCATTTTCGGTTTTGATTGTTGCCGGGTTTGTCGCAAAGAACTGCGGCGTGGCTGAAATCAGTTCGCCATTTTCGACAACAAAATTCAGGGACAGGTGATGACCTTCGAAGCTCAATCCCCATTGTTTGTCTTCACGGGGATCTCCAAAAATGGTGACGTAATATTTGAGTGGGTCACGACGATCTCGTGTTTCCGGTTTTTCAAAGGAATAAAGCAGCTTTTCGAGCGACATGATTGACTCAGCTTTTTTGTAACCGGCCTGACTGAGGCAGGTTTTGAGTAAGCCGAGTGCGTTTTCGCGTTGAGCCTCTGTCATGTGTCGCAACATCAACCCTTTGCGGGTGTCCATCGGAATAAAATGCCAGTCGACGCGTTGTGAGGACGCATAGGGGAGCATGGCCACGGTTAACTGGCGTTCATCCAGTTGATTGAGCAATCCGGTTGCCTGTGCGGTCATGTCCGGTGAGGTTTCAGTTTTTTTCAGAACCGACCATCCATTTGCGACAAATAATGTGGAGAGGAGCAGAGTGGCGGAGAGCAGAATCAATGGGGGGGACGTCTTTTTCATAGTCGTCTTTCAGTAATAGCGTTGTCATATTCAGGTGGGATGAGTGCTGAATTGACATTATGACGAAAGAAAACGGACTTCGCCAGTGTCCCATCAAACTCTGTGTATCTATTTTTGAGTCGAACATGTGGCAGAAATAAGAACTTTGCAGCATGAGTTATCGTTCGATCCAGTCGAAGCCTAAGTCGAGAGCCGGGGCGGAGTGTGTTAGTTCTCCGACGCTGATTCGATCGACTCCTGTGTTTGCGATGGCTGCGACCGTTTGCAAATTGATGCCACCGGAGGCTTCCAGTAAGACATCTTTATTATGCTGATCACGTATTTTTAGGGCTTTGGTCATGTCTTCATTCGACATATTGTCCAGCAGAATGACATCGGGTTTCCAGCTGAGGACGGATGGCATCTGATCGAGTTGATCGATTTCGATGATGATCGAAATGTCTGCAAACTTTTCCCGCACAGAGGAAATCAACTCTGCAGGAGCTTTGTGGGTCATGGAAGCGAGGTGATTATCTTTAAGCATCACCGCATCATAGAGTCCCATTCGGTGATTACAGCCACCACCACATCGGACCGCATATTTTTCCAGCAGGCGATAACCAGGTAATGTTTTGCGGGTATCCAGAATTTGTGCTTTCGTTCCCTGGGCTTTGGCAACGTAAGAACTTGTTAAAGTCGCCACACCGCTCAGGTGAGTCATAAAATTCAGGATGGTTCGCTCGGCCATCAGAATTTTCTGCACTGCTCCTTCGAGAACTGCAATCGATTGTCCTGACTGCAATTCATCCCCATCTGCACCATCCAATTTGTATTTTATTGTGGGATCGATTTGCTGAAGAACCAGTGGAATGATCGGAACCCCGGCGATTCGGCCTGGCTTCCGAGTCGCGATTCGCACCCGGCCAGTTCGGGCGGGATCGATAAACATCAAAGAGGTGACGTCACCCCGCTGGCCGAAGTCTTCTTCGAGTGCGATGACAATCAGACGTTCGGCAGCCTGTTGTTCGGCGGCTTCCCATGAGGGATGATTCGTTTGTTGTGGCATGGTCTCTGTATTTTCGCAGGCAGGTTGTTATCGTCTTTTAAAACAATGATCAATTGAAAAGGGAGCGGCAAGTTTATTCCTGTCCCTGTTACCTGGATTTTAGCGACGTTAAACTGAGTTGGATATGACGAGCACATCTTCAAACCCCGATCCTACAACGCCTCAGTTTGCCGGTTACGTCTCTCATGAAGACTTATTGACCTGCATTCACTGTGGTCTTTGCACATCTTCCTGCCCGACTTATCTGGAAACAGGCAACGAGAACGATGGACCGCGTGGTCGAATCCATTTGATGCGAGGCATCGAAGAGCAGCGAATCGAATTGACTGAAAAAGCCCGCAGGCATCTCGATTTATGCCTCGATTGCCGCAGTTGCGAGACCGCTTGTCCTTCCGGTGTGCAGTATGGGCAGCTGATCGAATCGTTTCGAAATTCCGATCATCAGAAGCAGTTGGCGAATGATCCCGATCACAAAGAATCCTGGTTCGACAAATATATCCTGAGAGATCTGTTCACGAACCGACATCGGCTCGAACGGATTCTGTGGCCGACGCGTCTGATGCAGTGGCTGAAGCTGGATCGAGTGATTGATGCGACTGGAATTGTCAAGTTATTGCCGACTCCGTTGCAGCGAATGCATCGCATGTTGCCGAAGTTGAAACCGTACGAGAGTCCACTCCCCGAACGGATCGATGCTCACGAACGGCCGGCTCGTCGCAAGGTGGGACTGTTTCTCGGCTGCGTCGCAGACGGCATGTTTCGCTCGCTGCACTGGGCGACGGTTCGCGTGTTGCAGGAAGCGGGCTGCGATGTGATCGTGCCGCATGCTCAATCCTGTTGTGGAGCGATGGATTATCATTCCGGTCATACCGATGTGGCCCTCCAGCGAGCCCGCACTAATATTGAAGCCTTCAAAACGGCTGGCGTTGAAGTCATTCTGGTGAATGTGGCTGGTTGCGGGGCGATGCTCAAGGAATATGGACATCTGACTCAGTATTCTGCAGGGGATGCGGATGACTTGAATCAGTTTGCAGGGCAGATTCGGGATATTAATGAATTTCTGTCCGAACTGAATATTGAGCCACCTGGAGGTCCGTTACCTGTGCGGGCGGTCTATCAGGATGCTTGTCACTTGCGACACGCTCAGCAAATCGAATCGCAACCTCGCGAACTGCTGCGAAAAATACCCGGTCTGGAGATTGTTTCGATTCCGGAAGCGAATATCTGCTGCGGAGCGGCTGGTAGTTATAATCTCGTAGAGCCGGATATGTCGGATCGACTCGGCAATCGCAAACTCGATCATATCCTCGAACAAAATCCCGATGTGATCGTCTCGGCCAATGTCGGTTGTTCACTTCAACTACAGGCATTATTGAAACAACGCAAACTCAAAATCCCTGTCCTGCATCCCGTCGAACTAATAGACGCCAGTCAACGAAAGTTGAGTTTGGAAGAATTGAAGCAATAGCCCCCGCAGTCACCGCGATTCTGTGGAAGATGTTCCTTTTCCAGGCAATGATTCTTAAATCATCAAAAAGCTGCTACTGCAAGCTGCAGTCGTCTTTAGCCCTCAGCTCGAAAGATCGACTTCAGTTTGATGCAGGCTCGACGAGTGTCAACCAAAGTTGATTCGTAGTTACGTCTGGAAGTTTTGTCGGGCCAACTGCCAAAACGCGTTTGCTCTCATCGGCCTCTGGGTGACCAGAAATTTGAATGGGGCCATTCCAACTTGTCGTTACATTGGCTGCAAGAAGTTTGAGGGTGACTTTTTTCTCAGTCTTCTGCTTATGTTCGGACGGGATCGATTCATACGTGATGTTATCTGGAAGTCCATCAACCGAGAAGGTGATCGGCATTTCGAATCCCCCCAAACGCTCCACGTTGATGCTGACCTCCAGAGGTTTCTCTGGCGTGAGGCTGAAGTGATTTTCGGACACACTCAAGCGAAAGCGAGGCTGATCCTGTTCGATTCGAAATTGATAAAATTTTCGAGGGCCAATACTTTGATATCGATCTGAGATGAGAAATGTATAAGTTTCATCCAGGGGTGCAGTCCATGCGGTGTCGATATCGAAATTTGTTTTTGCGATATCGTCGAATTCCTTGATGAGTTTCCCCGAGGAATCTTTGATGGTGAGTACGGGATCGAGGAAAGAGCCGAGAGATTGAGAGAGAACCTGAAGTCGAATTATCTCCCCCTTTTTAAGGGTGACCTGATAATGAGGGGGTGCATCTGTTTTGTCGATAACGCCAAAAATAGACTCCGGAAGACTCAGTGTTGCGGGGAATGTTTCTGGATAATTCAACGGTTGTTTGCTATCAGACGCAAGCTGCGGTCGGATCAACTGAGCCAGTTTCGAATTGGTCCGTTCCAGATTCCAACCCTCAACCTTGTTGACGGTCGATTGATTGCTTTGTACAGAAAACTGATAAGCCACAAAAGCCTGATTCGTGAGCGTCAAACGATAGTGATAGTCTGCTCCACCTGCATAATTAATAGTACTGTTGGGTGTGGACGGAAAACCAAACAGGCGAACATAGTATGTGCCCGTCTCATTTATCATGAAATTCAGTAAGGGGTCGAATCCGTGGTCGTCGTCGTTTTGAGCGAGGACAAAACCGCGATGATCCAGCAATTGCAGGACTCCATCCATTGGTGACCCGAGTAAACCATGAGCATCCAGCGAAGCGATGAACGTTTCACCGGCATTCAAGGTTACCGCAAAGGTGTCGACTTCTCCCGACTTGCTCAAAACGCCTTCTACAATCTGCGGAAGTGTTTCGATTTGATGAGCTTCCGAAATCGATTGATTCGGCTCCTTTTCCTCCACCTGAGGCAGCTTTGAAATGAGAAATGGGATTAAGTCGCTGCTGCCAGATGCGTTGTAAAAGCGAATCCATGTCAATTGAGGGGCTGCTTCTTCGGCAATATTCAATATCAATTCGGTCGCTGTGTCATTGAGTTCCGCCTGCAGTAATTCATCATCTGCGACCCAGATGCTTAACGGCAAACTCCCAGGCTTTCCCTGCAACTTGACGACACATTTCGTCCCTGATTGTCCGCCAGAAGGGAACAGGCCAGTCACGGCTGGGGACTGTGCCAGAATGCCTGAAGTGGGGTTCAGGAATAAGGTTAAGAATCCAGAACACACGAACAGGACCCGGAGGTAAGTCATTGAAAGATATATCATGATATCATTTTATGTCATTAATTCGCTAATTGTCTCGGCATTGCTGACCAGGTGTGTCGGGCGGCCTTGAGGCGTATAGAGGATTTGATTGGGGTCAATGCCCAGTTTGCTATAAATTGTGGAAACAAAATTCTCAGGGGAAAGAACTCTCTCGCTGGCAGAATATCCTTGACGATCAGTGGCGCCAACAATTGTTCCACCTGGAATACCAGCACCAGCCATCAGGACAGACATCGCATTCGACCAGTGATCCCGACCGCCATCTTTATTGATTTTTGGCGTTCTACCAAATTCTCCCAGTACGACAACCAGAGTTTCTTCCAACAGGCCACGCTCTTCGAGATCTTCAATCAATGTGGCGACGGTGGCATCGAGTGTTGGCAGGCGGGTTTTGCAGGTTTTGAATAGATCCCGATGATGATCCCAACCTCCTTCATTCAAGGTAATGAAAGGGACACCGGCTTCGACAAGTCGTCGTGCGAGCAAAGCCCGCTGACCAAAGGGATGCCGACCGAATCGGGATCGTACAGTTTCTTCTTCTCGACCAATATCAAATGCCTCCTGAGCCGCAGCTGAGGACATCAGGTCGTAACTTTGTGAATAAAATTCATCGAGAGCCAGAGCGGGATCTCCAACAGATTTTTCCGTATAGCGGGGCAACTGATCCACCAGATTTCGTAAATCCTGACGATGTCCAAATCGCAGGTCGTCCAGTCCTGCAGGCAGTGCGACATCGCGGACCCGGAAATTTTTGCTATTAGGATCACTAGGAACAACAAACGGGGCATATTGGGCGCCAAGGAAACTTGGCCCGCCCGAGCGTGTCATGGAAGGCATTGAGAAATATGAAGGCAACCCATTCTGATGTCCGCGTGCATGAGCAGTAGCCGAGCCCAGACTGGGATGAAAACTGACAAACGCACCACATCCAACAGGAATCCGAGGGGGAGCACCGGTCATCATGTAATGATTGCCCGCTCCATGATTTCCCTGATTGTGACGAATGGAGCGTACCACAGCAAACTTATCAGAGATTCCCGCCAGTTTTTTCATATGCTCAGAGAACTGAATCCCCGGAACTTTTGTATCAATGGTGTGATATTCTCCACGAATCTCGACGGGAGCTTCTGGCTTAGGATCGAAGGTTTCGTAGTGTGTCGGGCCTCCATCCAGCCAGACTAGAATACAACTTTTCGCTTTGGCTTTCAGACGGTCAGGCGAATCTGCTGCCTGTAATTGAAGCTTGAGCAGATCGGCAAAGCCAATGCCCAGGGCCGTACTCACGCCCAGTTGAAGACAATCTCTTCGATTGATTCCCTGGCAGTTTTTATTCCACATGTCTGAATCCTTACAGCCTCTTATTCAAGGGGGATTGCGTTGTACGATGCTTTTAGTCTTTGTAGACGAACTCAGGAGTATTCAGCAGTGCCCAAAGGTAGTCTTCAATAAGTTTTCGTCGGTTTTCGGAAGATTGATTAAGGTATTCGAGTCCCTGTAATTTTTCACCGGAATCGGGATATCGGGAATAAGCAGAAAGATAGAGCTGGTCGATCAATTCCTCTGGGGATTTCTCGCTCTCTGACAACTGTTTGACGAATCCGATGTCAGCCGAAATTTTCTTCGAGAGGTTCTCCGAGTTCATCATGTGAAGAGTTTGAATGACTGTCGAGTCGGGAATGCGTTCACAGGGAGGATCCTGATTCGGGTCTGGTCTGGCAAAGGCATCCAGAAACAGGGAGGAAATCCGATGCGTCCAAAGTTCCTTGGCCCGCGATTCGGGAGCCATGGCCGAATATGATTCAGGAACGCCCGTGATCTGACAGACAGAATCGAGCATCACTTCTGCTCGAAGTCGTGTTCGGTATCTTCTGGAGTAATAACGAGTGTCGAACGCATTGGTGGGGTTCGGCTGAGAACTCAATCGATAGACATGCGAAGACATGATATATCGGATCAATTCCTTGAGGTCGAAATTGTGTTCAACAAAATATTCTCCGAGATGATCGAGCAATTCCGGATTGCTGGCCGGGTTGGTCGCACGTAAATCATCGACCGGTTCCACCAGTCCATTTCCCATCAGGTCGGCCCATACTCTGTTCGCCATTGTTTGAGCAAATTTCCGATTTTCAGACGAGGTCATCCATGCCGCCAGAGCAACGCGCCGGTCCTGATCTTCTTCAATGGCTTCTGCATTGCCGTACAATGGCTTGGGAGGGAGAACTTCGTTTGTCAGGGGATGCTTGACTTCTCCTTTATCGCTGACATAAATAAATTCTTCAGAACCTGAGATGGGTGGTGAGACTCCCTTTCCTTTTCGTCCTAATCTGGCAAAGTAAGCCGCGAAGCTGTAGAAGTCTTCCTGTCCGTAAACTTCGAATGGATGGTGATGACATTTCGCACATTCGAGTCGCACGCCGAGAAAGAGTTGGCTGACAATCGTGGTCAACTCGTCAGGTGATCGACGGTCTCGAAACAGAGTCACACTTCCGTTCCGGAATGTGCCCCCTTGAGCCGTGATCAATTCCGTGACAAACTCATCGTAAGGCTGATTTCTACGAAACGCATCGCGGATCCAGGTATCAAAACTCATGGTCGCTTTGATACCGACCCGATATGGATTAGGTCGCAATAAGTCAGCCCATTTATTGGCCCAGTGTTCCGCATACTCGGGGTCGGCCAGTAAGTGATCCACCAGAGCATTTTCTTTTCCAGGGGCAGTATCATTCAAATAACGGGATGCTTCTTCGGCCGTTGGCAGTCGTCCGACAATATCAATGTAGGCTCGCCGCAGAAATTTATGTTCCTCTGCAGCTTCTGAAGGACGCACATTCAATGTTTTCAATTTGCCCCAGATAAGTCGGTCAATCTCATTATTAATCGGCAGGGAACTGTATTCGCTTTCGGCTATCGGTTCCGGGAGAGGTATCGACGCGGTGAAAACGGCAAAATGACCGGAATACCGCGCCATGATTGCAGCTTCGCCCGTCAGATTTCCAACAGTCACAACTCCATGTTCATCAACGGCTGCAATCGGACTTTCGTTGGATTGATAAGTGGCAAAGTCGGTGACATCTCTTTTTGAGCCATCGCTATAGAATGCGGTCACCTGAAGTGACTCACTTCGATTCTCCAGAAATCGGGTTTGAATCGGATTGACTTCGACCCGTAATAAATCCGGTGTCCCAGGAATACTTCGCGGCATCCCAGAAGCAATCCATTCTTTGAGTATCTGATACGCGGCATCGTCAGCCGAAAAGATCAATCCACCACCGTGCGGTAATTTAGCCGCAGGTTTTGCTAAGAAAAGGCTTTCGTCTGGGCGAGCCGGGGTGATGCGTCTGCCACGGGAATCGTTGACGAGTGCGTCATAATCGAAATCGGAATCAAAACCGAGCAAAGAAAGCTGGAACCCGTTCTGGCCACGTTGCTTGCCGTGACACGCTCCCGAATTGCAACCGTAACGTGTGAGAATCGGTTGGATATCTCGATCAAAATCAATCCCTGAGTTTTGCTCTGGCGATTCCGCATGTGAAGTCGGCAAATCGAAAACACCAGTAACGCTCGAGGCGATCACAATCACGAGAAAACGAGCGATAAAGTTCAACCTCAGTTGACTCTTATTCAGCTCCATCAGTGAGCAAATGGGATTCATCAAAAATGAGGATTCCAATTAACAGGCAGGTGAGTTTGAAAGGAGGGAGCAATTAAAATTGCATCCATATATTCTCAATCGTTATTCAGGCTTGTCAAGACTGGATAGACGATAATACAAGAGAAACCATTGTAAAACCAGAACTTCTGTAGACTGAGCTTACGCTGGGAATCGTAGGCTAAGTGCTTGAGCGTTTCCAAATTGATTTTCTGCGCCCTGTCTGAGCAAACATTGCGCTTCATGGCAATCATCGTACATGCGAAGGCACACTGCATTTATAGCCGTTCCTGCATATATGTAGCGGGTGATTGACTGGATTAACCGGGTTGAAACCATCAATAAGCCGCTACCGTAAACTGCAAACTGAATTACAAATGATCCAGATTGAATAACCCCTGCAATTCTACTGATCGAACTGCTCAAGTGCTGTTCAGATCGGTCGGATTAAGTCCCTGAATCTAATCTCCGAACTTGAAAGCGAACAGATCAGCATCCTTGATCACAAATCGGAGTCGAACAGGTTTCCCAGAAAGTGAGGAGACATCGCTGCTCTGTTTCCATGTGACCACACGTTCAATTTCGTTTCCGATTTGCTCATCGGAATCAGCCAGCGAGTAGCCTGGCAACGGATTGCCGGAGGGATCTTGAATCTCAACACGAATGCTACCTGCTGCTGAAGTCCCAAAGTTAATCGACAATTTACCACCAGTGAATGTCAGTGGTTTGGTCAGCAATTCTCCACCAGCATATGGCCCTTGGGCAGATGCAAATCCATCCAAACGAATCGAGTATCTCCGCAGGTGTGAGGTCGGCTGGGCGTAATCCTGATTTAAATAAATAGACATTTCCGCAGGACCGGTTTGTACAACATTCAGCGCCGGATAGTTTGTCCGCGAAACCCAATTACGCGCACCAATTCCGGGACGAATGAATCCGCCTGGAAACGTTCGATCGTAGAAACTACCGCCACGCGAAGTCATCAAAATCGCGTCTGAAGTATCCTTGAAGTATTTTGGAGAGACATTGATCGCTTTCGCCTGTTCGTCGGTAAGTACTTGTCGCCCCGGCATAAATCGAGCAGCAATTGAGACATACAAATGCGGTGCCCGGAAGTAGGGATGCGTTTGATTTGTGTAAAGATGCTCAATCGGGGCCTCGCCGTTCGGATTGCGGTACTTCATCAGGATTGGTTCAGACCAATTGATAAAGTCATCGCTGGTCGATCGGCAAATGCGACGTATTCCTCCCTCAAAAACACGAAAGTAGCAGACATACTTATTTTCGTGGGTAGACCAGAAGGCGAGATTCTGCGAATCGAACATGTAATTGTAGGGAACCATGGTTGTCGTAATCACTGGTTCTTCCTGGAGTTTTTTCCAATGAAGACCATCAGCTGAGGTCATCGCGATCAAACCACTGGTCATCGTCCCACCGATTGCCTTATATCGCTCTCCTGCTGGGACTCCAGGACGAGTATCAAGCATCGGGCAGAAATTGTGAGTCACCGGAGCAGCATCAGCCAGAATGATATTATTCTTCGAATGACCTGGTATTTCAAAGAGATCGAGTTCTGGTTTCGTCCATGAGATTCCATCTTTCGATTCCGCACAACAGTAGACTTCGTTTTGATTCCCATCTGCTCCGACTTTCGGACTGCCCCGGTAGTAGAGTCGGTACAATTCCTCATCTTTGATGACCGTACAGTATCCGCAGAACAGCCCCTCCCAAGGCTTGTCAAACTCTAATGCCACACCCTCATCGCGCGGGCGATTGAGTACGAGACGAACATTTTTCAGGTGGTCGATCAGGTAATGATCGACCAGTAATTCTCGACGGCTGCCGATATGGATTACGTCATCTGCCGCACTTAAAGAATATTGAAATACGGCTGTGAATTGGGTGGCAAGCAATGTAAAAATGAAGAGACAATTTCGCATTAGGAATAACAATTCTTGAAGTATTGTAATTTGATTGGAATGGATAGCCCTGCTTCAAAATGAGTCTCTGAAAACAGCGGCCACCTTCAACTGTGATGGCTAGGCCATCTAGTTGTTGTTGGACTGGTTCTATTCTCTCATTCGATCTAAAAGGTTTTTTGTCATTTGCTGGACTCGAACATCGGGACCGGAAGGGCGACTGCCGTGTGACCAGGGCAGGATATGTCCCGGCGGTGAGGAGAGCCCCTGTGCCCAGAAAATCGTGGCGGCATTGAAGACGAAGTTCCCTTTAGGGCCGGGGAAGATTGTGGCTGCATAATGTCCCTCTCGAACTCCGCCCGACCAGATCGTTCCCTCCGCGAGGACTTCGAGCCCATCTCGTTCCAGATCTGGTTCTCCATGATGTTCCCAGCCGACCAAACCTGGAATGGAATCCCCCTGTTTTATTCCGGTATTTGCGAATAACCAATGTTGGGGATTGACGCAGGTCCAGTCTCCGCCTCCATTAAACGGAACCACGCTGCGTGCTCCAATGATCTTGCGTTCGTCTGGAGCTTTGTCCGTCAGCCCTGCGAACAACGAGGCATACGATTGAATTTCATCATCGCGGAGCGGTCCATAGCAACCGGCTCTTGAAATGATCCTCTGCGGGACACCCTGCGAGCTTGCTTCAAAAGGCGAAACGATAAAGACCGAATTGCCGCACAGCCAAAGATAATTCACACCTGCATCAATGGCCTGTTCTGCAGCATGGTATTGAGCAATATCCCAATATTCATCATGTCCGACGCTGATGAAATTCTGGCAACGGGTAATGAAGGCGGGATCGACAGTATCGCGATTTGACCCATAGGTCACATCGTAGCCGTGTTGTTCCAACCAGTAACAGAGCGGATATTCCCAGAGCAGGAACTCGCCGGAACCGACAGAAAGAGGGTGATCGAATATTTGGTTGTATTTTCCATACGGACGATCAAAACTGACCGCAACATTCGGCGCGTGGGCTCCGTCAGGATGTGTATACAGCGATTCATTAACGGGCCAGCGATTATAAGCCTGCCAGGTATTGTCGCTGCATTGAAACAATATTTGGGCAGGTCGCTGATCGCGAACGATAAATATCACATAGCTTTGCCAGTAGGGATCCGATTTCGATTCCGGAATCGTCGTCAGCTTCCCGAGATAAACTCCACTCAACCAGTCAGACGGAATTGTGAACTCGACACTCGGTGCCCATTGACATTCACGTAGCCGAGCGGGAGCCTCGCCCATTTCGGGAACTGGTTGCGGAGCACCACGCAACGGACCATAGCTGGCCAATTTTCGCGCCCCGGCTCCGTTGTAATACCCCATACGATAGATATCGAGAGTAAACATTCGCGCGGGATCGGTGCTGACGAAAATCGAAAGTTTCTCCCCCGCAGAAATCGATTGTTCAGAGCAATACCCTTCGATGAGCGAAGTCCGATATTGTCCCGAATTGATGCGAACTCGTGTTAACTGCCAGTCACGGTCTCCTGGTTTGCTGTTCTCCAGAGCGACCGGAGAATTGCTCGTACCAGTCGCGGCCTTTGCGGTCGCAGCTGAGGCAACAAAAGACGCAGCCAGCGAGCTTTTCAAAATTTGACGACGGCTGTAAAAAGACTCATCGAGAGGCATGAGCTGGTTCTCCTGATTTCAAACTTTGCAAGTAGGCGATAAGATCTGCCAGTTCTGTCTGACTTAATACTCGGTCAAGTCCATTTGGCATTATTGAAACCGTCGAAGGGGACAGCAGTTCAATTTCATCCCGCTGGACTGCGACCGGCTCTCCCTCTTTTTGCTGGATATAAATCGTATCGACGGTTTCCCGGACGACGATTCCATTCAAAACTTTCCCATCTTCTTTAAGAATACTGAATGGTTCGTAGTCGCGGACTAGTGTCGCGGAGGGAAACACGATCGACTCCAGCAAATCACGCGACGTGCGGCTGGCTCCGATCGTCGTTAAATCGGGACCAATTTTTTTCCCTTGACTTCCAACCTGATGGCAGGTCGCGCAGTTGGACTTTTTACCGAAAAAGACCGCCTTCCCTCGTTCAGCAGAACCTTCGTTGAGATAAGGCAGGAAAGCCTCGACCTTTTCGACATGCATCGCC
The DNA here is from genome assembly GCF_007859715.1 of Rubinisphaera italica. Classification (NCBI taxonomy): domain Bacteria; kingdom Pseudomonadati; phylum Planctomycetota; class Planctomycetia; order Planctomycetales; family Planctomycetaceae; genus Rubinisphaera; species Rubinisphaera italica. The sequence continues at coordinate 4,489,755 of NZ_SJPG01000001.1, read as the reverse complement.
TCTCGCTGCTTGAGTTTTGCCAGCAAGGCATTTGCGTTGGGGAGCGTTTCTGAAGGATAGCTTTTGATAACTTCCGAAAACTGGACAGCAGAAATTGTATCCAGACTTGAAGCAGAGTTCATCGCCTGCAGAAATGCCGTGGCCACATCGACATCTTTCAATCGAGCGAACGCACGTATCAACTCTGGCAGAACCGTTGGGCTTGCTCTTTGAATCAATTTCGCAACACGCAGTAACTGCTCACTGGTTAACGCCGCAGAGCCGATACGCTGAGCAGCCAGATAGGCATCTTTCGGACTCTCCTGAACGACGTCGAGCAATAAGTCGAACGAGCGATCCGACAGTTGACTCTGACTCTTGGTCGCCGCCTCCAAGGCCGAGACCCGGACCAGAATCGGAAGCGAAACATCCTCGCCAATCTCAGTCAAACGCTGTTGGAATTGTTTTTCATCCAGACGAGTTACTGCCGAAATCGTCGCTGATAAGACCGTTGCGTCGGAGCTGTTCAGAAGTTCTTCAAGCGGGGGAATCCAGGTTTCATGGACGTGAATATTTTGTGATGATGCAATAACTTCCAACAACAGCGATTGTAATTTTGCAGAGATGAGCGGGTCAGAGAGTCGATTGCCAACAAGTTCTGCAACATCTGGCTGATTAATCGATCTCACCAGCAATTCGCGGAGTACAGACAAGGATTCTGTAGCCTCTCCCTGTTGATCGAGTAGCTGTTCGATCACTGAAAGAGATTGACTGGTCCACGAGGGATGACGAACATAAATTTGGATCGCTGCTCGTTGCAAGTCTTCATTGTTGGAAGCGATTTCAGAGACAACTTCATCACTCGTTAGATCCCCAGCATCCATTTGATCCAATGCAATTAACGCGGCTTTGCGAACCTGTGGCGAGTCTGCTTCCAGTCCCGTTCGTGTCGCAGTCTGATCGTTGATTTCAATGAGAGCGTAAATGACAGCATGTTCAAAAGCGCGATCCTTTTCCGGTGTCAAAGCTTTGAACAAATAATCGACCGCCTTCGTATTTTTCATTGCACCGAGTGCGCGGGCTGCGACTCTGCAGACATGTGGCTGATCATCTTTGAGTCGTTTCGCGAGTTGCTCCAAGGCTGCCTCATCTGGGTAGATGGCCAATGCACGACAGGCGGAATGCCGAATTGAGGCATCGCGATCGTTAAGAGCCGCTCGAATTGCCGGATACGCTTGAGGATGATCGGGAACAAGAGCCGTTAACGCCTGGATCGCGCATTGACGCGGCCAGATATCCCCAGATTGAAGCACACGGGCGAGTGAGTCCAGACTGGATTCTCCGAGTTTGACACATTCCGCGATTGCACGCTCCCGTACGGAATAACGTGTATCAGCAAACAGCTTGATTACTTCTGCCAGAGAGAGACGATCCCATGCAATCTGCAATCCCCGCGGGTCCACTTGAGTGGTCATGCCTGTCCGTTTGATACGATAGATCCCTCCCAGAATGTCTGGCTTGGGGAATTGTGACGTTGGGCATCCCCGATAAAACCAGCCACCCGTATCGACAACTAACAAACTTCCATCGGCATCCTCGGCGACATCGGTCGGATGAAATTCCATGTCGGTCGATGTGAGAAACTCACGTTGCTCCGCTCGAAACGTCGAGCCTTCGCGTTCCAATGCAATACGAACGACTTTGCCAACATTGAATTGTGCGGCAAAAAACTGATCACGCCAGCGGTAGTCCATTGTTCCTGATCGATAGCGAGTCAGCCCTGAAATGGCTACATGACCAAACCGATGAACGGGTCCCAGGAAATCCCCGGTCGATTTCAGTTCCTGCAGGACCTGTTCACGATGTGGATAGGCTCCTCCATGCAACCAATGAACGAGGCAATCGACGCGCGGTCGTGTGTACATGATGTTGACCGTCCCCAGCATCTCCCCCTCGGTGGTGAAGTCGACTTCGACGGGGTTATCCATTCCTCCACCGCAGTGGATACGCACATCCGAACCATCCGGCCGACACGAAAAAATGTAGGACCCTTTGCGTTCACTGACGACATTGCCAATTTTATCTTTGAATTGATGTCCGTGGTAGCCATCACACCAATACAAACGACCATCAGGGCCAGAGACACAACCATGAATGCTGGCGGCATTGCCATTATAGCCGAATTGACTGACGAGTTGTTCACGACGATCCGCAACACCGTCGTTGTCAGTGTCTTCCAATCTCCAGATGTAGGGAGGAGAAGCGACATACAAAGCACCATCATGCCAGGCCCCCCCCATCGGAAAGGTCATCTTGTCCGCGAAGACTGTACTACGATCGAATTTTCCATCCTGATCAAGATCTTCGAGCAGTCGGATCGAGTTCGGTAATTTGTCTTCTAACTCCTCAGCCGTCATATTGACGCCAGCATTTTCACAAACAAACAGCCGTCCCTGATCATCGAAAGTTGCAAATGTCGGATGCTGGACCAGTGGCGGACCTGCAGCGAGTTCGACGGTAAATCCCGAGGGAACCTGCAACTTCTGCGGCTCGAATCCCTCTGTGAGTGGAGGCGGTTGGACTGCTTCAACTTGAGCGGTTTCTTCATCAATGCCCACATAGACACGGGCCTGAGAAGTCCCTCCCTGCCACATATTGTATTTGGGGATCGAATATTTTTGAAAATAGGAATCGAGTTGTTGCTTAAGAACTTGTTTAATATCTGCGGTTTTTGGATCACTGATCAGATTCGTAAATTCATCAGGATCATTCACCATATCGTACAACTCATGCGGCCCATTGGGATGCCTATGCACATACTTCCAGTTTTTCGTCCGCACTGATCGCAAACTTTCAAATTCATAGTAAACGGCATCTTCGCCCGCGGTCTGTGAATTCGCAACTTTCAATTCTGCTGAGAAATCTTTGCCAGGGAGTTTATGCTCGACCGGGGATTGATCAGACAGGTTCAGATAGGAGAGCAGTGTTGGCAGGAAGTCGTAATTCGTCACCATCACGTTTGAAACAGCGGAGGAAGTGATGCTTTCCGGATGTCGCCAGATCATCGGAATCCTCATCATTTCATCGTCAGCAGTTACGGGCCGCGTGTGATCGCCCATGCCAAAGTAGCCTCCCTGTCCGCCTGCCCAACCCTGGTCAGCAACAAAGATGACAACAGTGTTCTCATCAATTCCATGATCTTTGAGTGACTGCAGGACAGTGCCGACGCCATCATCGACACCACTCACTTCCGTTGCGACACGCCGAATGGAAATGGGATTGTTGTGATAGTCCAGATTGTACTTTTGCCAGGGATGCGCGGGTAAACGAGGGAATGATTCCAAAAGCTTATCGGCGTAATAGTCGGCATGTCGATTCTTGCCCTCCCTCAACAGCAGTCGACTCAAAGCATAGGGGCCGTTGTACGAAAGGAACAGAAAAAAGGGCTTTTCCGCTTTGGCATTTTGATCGATAAATTTAACCGCATGGCGAGTCCAGAAATCGGTCAGATACTCTGGTTCTTTTCGAATCTGACCGTTTTCAATAATGTCTGCATCATAAAAAGTGCTCGTGCCTCCATGGGGCATCGTGATCCAGTAATCCTCAAAGCCTTCTTGAGGATGAAGATTTCCGCCAAGATGCCATTTTCCAACCAGTCCACAGGAGTATCCATTCTTTTTGAGAATCTCCGGCAACGAAGTCAATTCATCGAGGGTACAACGGGCATCCGGTCCTGTCTGCAATCCACCTCCGGTCAAAAAACAATGCACGCCATGTTGCGATGGCATCAGCCCCGTGAGGTAGGTAGCACGCGTGGGCGAACAGACGGGATTCGAGGAATACGCCTGTGTGAACAGAGTTCCCTCCTCAGCCATGCGATCGATATGCGGTGTGCGAATATCAGGATTGCCATAGCAACCGAGAGTCCAGGCTCCATGATTATCCGTCATGATGAATACGACATTCGGACGACTCTGTGGCGATTTGGCCGCAACAGCCGGTTCGCTCAAAAACAAAGAGCCCAAAGCGAGTATCAATCCAACGGAAGATCGAAGCCAGACCGAACGGTGAATCTCAGAGTGATCTGGTGTGCTGAGGAGAGCGGTAAAAATTCTCACGGTGATATTTCCATGGAATGAGGATAAGAACAATGGAGCGAGCAAAGGTGGGATTGATCGATTGGTCGCGAATTCCGATATTTGAAAATCAACTCGATGTCTAATGAGATCCGCTTTTGTAAATCTCGAATCTTTGAGTTCGTTAATTTCCCAAACGATGGGTCTAGAGCATATTCAAAAATCACCTGCAGCGTTCAGCAGGAGCAAACACATCGCTTTTAGGACATTTGATGTCCATGCGACTGCAGAAACCATTTGAAAATGGTCTAAAACCCTCGCCTTCAGGCGAACCTTTAGATTCGTCCCATTTGGAAAATTTCACCAGAGTATGTGGGCGTCAGGACTTCAGTCCGTAGCCCACGGCTCAAGCATATTGGCTTCAGCCGATAGTATTCAGTTACTCCTGCTGGACTCTCATTCGATAAACTTACCAAGTCAATAATGCCGTAATCTGTTGCTGCCTGCAAACGCAATCTCTTTTTGACAATTGTTTTCTGGCAGATCGGATCTAAAACAATGATTTCATAATGGATCGTTTAATGACTCAGCAAACGCATTTGACACCAGCATTTTATGAGCCACATGCCACTCTCTGAATCTTCAATTCGACGATTCAACAGACCAGCAGGAAAAGAAATATTGCTGTTGATGCGGCAGGAAGCTGGAATTAAAAATCCAAAGTGATTAGTCCATCCCCGGAATTATCTTTGCTTAATATGGTAATTATTGATAGCATAAAGTTCTCGCCGAGGCGCTCAACTTCCTGCACTCCACACTTGTGGATTCCTCCAGATCATCGTGAAGTCATGCCCAGAATCCTCAATAGTTATTTATTGCGTCTTCTCGTGGGAATGTTTATGCTCAGCCTGCTGGCCGGGACCGGAGTTGCTCAACAAACCGTGAAACCCAATGTGGAGCCGAACGAAGAGCAATTGCGTTTTTTTGAAACGAAAATCCGCCCTCTGCTGGCCACTCATTGTTACGATTGTCACGGCGCAGACTTACAGGAATCAAACCTGAGGCTCGACACCCTTCAGGGCATGCTGAATGGCGGCAAGGGCGGACCGGGCTTAGTGCCGCATAAACCGCAAGGCAGCCTGCTGGTGACAGCGGTCTCGTATCGCGATAGCGATCTCAAAATGCCTCCCGAGGAAAAACTCGCCGCTGAGCAGATTGCCGATTTGACTCGCTGGATTGAAATGGGAGCTCCCCATCCAGACTCTGGCAGTGCTGAGTTGCCTCAGGCTTCTGCAAAAATAGATCTGGAAAAAGGGCGAGAGCATTGGGCCTTCCAGCCTCCTGTCAAACCGAATGTGCCGTCAACGGCAGATACACAAAACCCGATCGATGCTTTCCTGCAACAGGCGATGAGTGAGCAGGGACTGACGCTGCTCAAGCAGGCGGACAAACGAACGTTGATTCGCCGCGCGAGTTTCGATCTGATTGGTTTGCCACCAACACCCGAAGACGTCGATCACTTTCTGGCGGATGAGTCGGCAGATGCTTTTGAAAAAGTAGTCGACCGCCTGCTGGCATCTCCTCATTATGGGGAACGTTGGGGCCGCCACTGGTTGGACATTGTCCGTTATGCAGATTCCAATGGACTCGATGAGAACGTTGCCCATGGCAATGCCTGGCGATATCGGGATTATGTCGTTGAATCGTTCAATCAGGATAAGCCTTACGATCAGTTTCTCAGAGAGCAGCTCGCTGGCGATTTGATCGACTCCGGGGATGACTGGCAGCTGCGAAATGAACGATTGATCGCAACCGGTTTTCTGGTGCTCGGTCCCAAGGTGCTCGCCGAGGTGGATGAGACTAAGATGGAGATGGATATCGTCGATGAACAGCTCGATACCATCGGCCGCGGAATTTTGGGACTCACTCTGGGCTGCGCCCGCTGTCACGACCACAAATTTGACCCCATTGGACACGCAGACTATTACGCAATGGCGGGAATTCTGAAAAGCACCCGCGCGATGCAAACTTTCACCAAGGTTGCCAAATGGAACGAAAACTCAATTGCATCTCCAATTCAGGTTCAGGAGAAAGCCGCCCACGAGAAAAAAATCAGTGACCAGAAAAAGAGGATTGAAATACTCGTTGAGGCGACAATAAACAGCCTTCCTGAACCAACCGGAGAAACGGATCTGGAGGATCCGGAGGAGCCGGAGGATGTTGAAAAAAACTTTCCTGAAGAGGTGCAGTCCGAATTGAAGTCGATGCGAGATGAGTTGAAGAATCTTGAAACTTCGAATCCGCAACTTCCCACCGCGATGGGTGTACAGGATGGAGAAATTACCGATGTCCCCGTGCATTTGCGTGGCAGTCATTTAACGTTAGGCGAAGTCGTACAACGACGCTTTCCGCTCGTACTGGCAGGACTCGAACAGGTCTCATTGCCCAAGAACAAAAGCGGGCGACTGGAATTTGCTCAATGGCTTACACAAAATGATCACCCTCTTACGGCCCGTGTCATTGTCAATCGACTGTGGCGTTGGCATTTCGGTAAGGGAATCGTTGGAACGGTCGATAACTTTGGACTGCGTGGTGAACAGCCCTCGCATCCCGAATTACTCGACTGGCTGGCAATTTCTTTGGTCGAATCCAACTGGTCAATCAAAACGATTCACCGGACGATTATGCTTTCTGCGGCTTATCAGCGGGAGTCGGGATTCGATTCGACAAATACTTCAATTGATCCCGCGAATAAGTATTATTGGAAATACGATTTACATCGATTGGATGCGGAAACAATCCGCGATTCCATGCTGGCTGTCAGCGGGACGCTCGATCTGAAAATTGGAGGAAGCCTGTTACCGGTTGAAAATCGCGCATATTTTTTCAACCACACCTCTGAAGACAAAGCGTCCTACGAAAATATTCGCCGACGCTCCATTTATGTCCCCGTAGTTCGAAACCATTTGTATGATTTCTTTCAACTCTTTGACTATACCGATGCGAGTGTCCTCAATGGCAATCGCGAAACCAGTACCATCGCACCTCAGGCATTGATGCTGATGAACTCCGAACTCATCGCGGAATTGTCCGCAGCGATGGCGGATCGAATCCTGCAGCAGCACTCCTCCCGTGAAGGTCGCATCAACTACTCCTTTAATCTTGCCTACAGCCGGCCCCCTTCTGCAGCTGAGTTGCAGCAGATTACTCATTATCTGAATGGGTTTGATGCACCGGAGACAGAACCGTCTCCTGGTCAAATTAACAATAAAAAAGCCTGGCAGTTAGTTTGCCAGTCGCTGATTTCTTCCAGCGAGTTTTTGTACGTTCAGTAAAGTTGAATGTCCAGGATGTTGAGAATCAGAATTGAAAGCCGGAGACATGTTCAAGTTATCTCGTCGAGAAATGCTCCAGAGTTCCAGTGCCGGGTTTGGTGCACTCGCTCTGCACTCGTTGCTGGCAGAAGAAGCTCAGGCAGATCAAAGCACTCGTTTACCGCAATTTGCTCCGAAGGCCAAGCGAGTTATCTTTCTGTTCATGAAAGGGGGACCATCTCAGGTAGATACATTCGACTACAAACCCCTGCTGCAAAAGAGTGACCACAAGGACTTTCCTTTTGAGAAGCCCCGCGTGCAGTTCGCGCCCACGGGAGAACTCCTCGCGTCTCCCTGGAAATTTCAGCGATACGGGGAAAGTGGCATCGCAGTCAGCGAACTATTTCCGCACGTTGCTCAATGTGTCGATGATTTGTGCATTCTCAATTCCTGCCACGGTACCAACCCGGCACATGGGGGAGCCAGTCTGAAACTGCATACCGGAAGCGATACGTTCGTTCGTCCCAGCATGGGGTCCTGGGTTACCTATGGCTTGGGAAGTGAGAACAACAATCTTCCCGGCTTCATTACCATTTGTCCGACACTCGCTCATGGAGGCACAAAAAACTGGAGTTCTGCATTCTTACCAGCAGCCCATTCTGGCACTCCTTTGGGGAATGCCAGTCAGACTTCAGAACAGGCCCGAGTCAAATTTATCAACAACGAACATCTCAGTCCCGTTCAGCAACGCCAGCAACTGAATCTGACACAAGCCTTGAATCGAAACTTTCAAGTCACAACGGGACCAAATCCGGAACTTGAGGCGAGAATTCAATCGTTTGAACTCGCCTTCCGCATGCAATCACAAATGCCTGAAGCACTCGACCTGGCAACAGAATCCCAATCGACTCATGAACTTTATGGCACCAATGAACCGGGCACCGCCGATTTTGGTCGTCAATGCCTGATGGCCCGACGCTTTGCAGAACGCGGCGTTCGCTTCGTGCAGGTGACGCACAGCAACACAGATCGACAGTGGGATCAACACGGAAATCTCCGCAAAGATCACGAAAAAAATGCTGCTGAAGTCGACAAACCGATTGCAGGCTTGCTACGCGATTTGAAACAGCGAGGCCTGCTGCAGGATACGCTCGTCTTGTGGGGCGGCGAATTCGGTCGAACGCCCACCTGCCAGGGAACAGGTCATGATGGACGCGATCATAATCCTGAAGGGTTCACAATGTGGATGGCTGGTGGCGGAGTCCGAGCCGGTATTCAATACGGAGCCACCGACGACTACGGATTTTATGCGATCCGAGATAAAGTCCACATTCACGATGTCCACGCGACAATGCTGCATCTGCTTGGTCTCAATCACGAGGATCTCACCTACCGCCATGCCGGACGCGATTTCCGTTTAACCGATGTCGCTGGTCACGTCGTTCACGACATCATTGCCTGACTGAGCGATTCTCAAAGGATTGCGACATTACGTGTGCATCTGTCAGTTCAAGAGCATATTCAAAAATTACCTGCAGTGTTCGACAGGGGCAGGCATAGCGGTTTTAGGACAATACGTGTCCAAGCGACTGCAGAAACCATTTGAATATGGTCTATCGCTCTTGCATCCCTTACAGGTTCAATGATTCCTCAGAGACACGCATCACATTTTCTCCGATAATCTTACGAATCTCTTCGTCACGATACCCTCGCTGGACCAGCCCAACAGTAAACAATGGCCAGTTGGTCCAAGCCAGGCTTTGTGTCATTTCTGATGTCGTCTTAAAGTTATCATTTGGCCAGAGAGATCGAAATTCATCCCGTTGACGGGGTTGTCGTGGAACCTTTTTGTTTTCCACAGAAGCATATTGTGAGTTGTGTTCGACATCGGTGCCAATAGCAACATGCTCGACTCCAAAATTCTTAGTCACATGGTCCACATGATTGAGTAGCATTGCAATGTCGCCACTTCCTTTCAGGAAACGGGGGATACAGCAAATGCCAATGAGTCCACCGGAATCAACGATCGCACGAATCACGTCATCAGGCTTGCTGCGGGCATGGGGTTGAGAATCCAACGCGGCACAGACCGTATGACTGGCAACGACGGGTTTACTGGAATGTCGGGCGGCTTCCAGGCTTGTTCGCCAGCCCGAGTGTGCACAATCCGGAATCACGCCAACCCGATTCATCTCCGCAATCACACTGCGACCAAAATCACTCAGGCCTGCATTGGATGTCTCCCCGCAGCCGTCACCAATCATATTGCGTCGCTGATACGTCAAATGCATCATGCGAATGCCCAATTGAAAAAAGATCCGCAAGTATCGTAATTCATCAGGAACGGAATTCCATTGCTGTGTGAGAGGAACACCATTTCCAGTTAAATACAGGCAGTGCCTGCCTGCACGTTTCGCCTCTCGGATTTCCTCGGGGCTCGATGCTTTGCTGACGACAGATTTCAGCATATCGGTCACATAAGTAAAGCGGGCCAGCCGTTTGATCAACCGGAGTGGATCCTGTCCTTCTTCCCCTGCATTTTGAAAAACGCAGGTCACTCCCGAGGCCCGCCAGGCATCGAGATATTCCCTTCTTTCAGAAAGATCGGAAATATACCGAGTCATCGTCATTTCTTCACGAAGATCCTTCAACTCCTCATCAGATGCTCCCGCTTCAATTGCCTGTGCAATCGCGTCCCCATCAATCGCTGCCCGAGGCGAGAATCCATAGGAGTCGAACACAATCGACTCAGCATGCAATCGCAATCCCCGTTCAAGTTCTTTACTGGTCGGCTTCAGAATCGACAAAGCCACCTCCCGGGCATGCTGCATCGTCGGTGTCAGTTTCTCAGACAGAAGATCCTCGGGATTGGAGCCCTGGCTTATCTTCGACTCCAGCATCCCGGCATAAGTTCGATTTACGATTAGTCCTGCTGTTAAACCAATTGCCGATCGGATCAGTGTGCGTCGTTTCATTCGTGTTTCCCTCTGTAAACTCACTGAAAATGCGTTGCGAATCATGCAGTGACTCCTCCACATGATATCAATTCAGAGACTTGTTTTACGATGCTAACCAAGCCGTTCTATCAAGATATCGATTGTCTTATGAGAAATTGCCGACCACAACGAAAGTTCGTAGAGATCGGTCTGCCTATGAAAAGACCCCCTGTCAATCCAGACATGACTTGTCTTGAGCTCCATCCCCAATGCGAGCGGAATTTATTACGCATTTGCCTTTCCAGATATTTCATGTCAAACTAAATGAGTTGACTGACAAATTGAAATCAGATTTTCAAACTGCAGTTTGAAGTCGATATCCTCCAATTGAAATCTAATTAAAGAAATAGAGAAAAATGACCAATACAAAACATTTTCTTCAATTCCTGATGCTGATGAGCATTGTTTATTCGGGAACTGTCTCAGAAGTCTCCGCAGATGACAAAAGTCTGAGCACCGGTTTTCAGTTGCAGGACATTGAAGGTGACCACCTGGATGTCACTTACAATGGCAAGCCGGTCGGGAGATACATGTATGATCTCGATCTCTCCAGCGATGAGAAACGCCATGAAACTTACAAGCCATTTTTGCATGTCATGAATCCTACAGGAGAGGCTCCGATTACCAAAGGAGCAGGCGGTCAGTTTACGCATCATCGAGGGATCTTTCGCGGCTGGGCGAAACTCAAATTGAACAATGAGCAATACGATACCTGGCACATGAAAAAAGTAGTGCAGAAACATGTTCGTTTCACGGGCAATCAATCCAATGCCGAAGAAGCGGCTTTCACTTCCGTCATTTTGTATCGTACAGATGATGGCAAGGCTCTCTTCGAAGAAGATCGCACGATGAGCTTCAAGACGCCTCCCCAAGGTGGTTTTGCAATGATTGATGTGACATCGATTGTCAAAGCAAGACAGGGCAAGCTCACGCTCGATGGCGATCCCGAACATGCCGGTTTACAGTTTCGGCCTGCCAATGAGGTCGAAAAATCAAAGACCAGATACTGTTTCCCAAAAGAGAATGCAGATCCTAAAAAAGATCGGGATTATCCCTGGGTTGCAGAGTCCTTTGTCGTCGAAGGCAAGCAATACAATGTGATCTACCTCAACCATCCGGAGAATACGAAAGGGGCGATCTTCTCAGCCTATCGAGACTACGGGCGTTTCGGAGCCTGGTTTAAGACCGACATCCCAGAGGGGGCATCGGACACCACTCAGGTTCGCTTCGTAATCACGGAAGGGGAGATGCCCACACCGGAATTTATCCAGCAACAATACAATACCTACACCGGGAGCGACGCGCCCGTTCCGAGTGTAACCATTCAATAATCTGAAACACGCCACAACTTGAAATTTCAACGTTAACTTCGCAGGGATGAATGAATATGAATTCGAAACTGAATCGACGCGATGCGATCAAAGCCACTGCAGCACTGACCGCTGGTCTGTATCTCGGAACTCAAACGAAATCGAATTTTGCTCTCAGTGCGAATGAGAAGATTAACATAGCCTGCATCGGTGTCGGTGGTCGAGGTTTCGCGAACGTGAATGGATGTTCGAGCGAAAACCTCGTGGCTTTCTGCGATGTCGATGAGAATCGAGCAAGCCAGGCGTACGAGAAATTTCCAAGTGTCAGGCGATTCACCGATTTCCGCAAGATGTTCGACGAAATCGAGAATGAGATCGATGCCGTTGTCGTCAGCACTCCCGATCACACCCACTTTCATCCTTCGATGTGGGCCTTACTTCGCGATAAGCACCTGTACTGCGAAAAGCCTTTGGCACATAATGTGTGGGAAACCCGCACAATTACCGAGACCGCTCGCGAGAGAAATCTGGCCACTCAATTGGGTGCTCAGCGTCATGCAAAGCTCAATATGCGTCGAGTTGTCGAAGAAATTCAGGCTGGTGCGATTGGTGTTGTACTCGAAGTTTACAGTTGGATCGACAGCAGCCGAGGCATGCCAGACCCTATTACCAGCACGAAGCAAGCGCCGGACACGCTCGATTGGAATCTCTGGCTCGGACCAACCACAACCGAGCGTGGATACACCGATCAACTATGCCCCTACAAATGGCGGTTCTGGTGGGATTACGGAACGGGTGAAACTGGCAATTTTGGTTGTCACATTCTCGATATTCCCTTTTGGGCCCTGGATCTCAAATATCCGACACAAGTCGAAGCCTCTGGGCCTGAGGTTGATTCGGAACGAACTCCCAAAAGTATGACGACAAAGTTTCAGTTCCCAGCCAATGAGAAACGACCTGCTCTCACCTTGCACTGGAGCCAGGGAAAGCCGGAGTTTGCCGAGAAGAAAAAGTACGATGTGAAAGGCCTTAATACTATTTTCGTTGGGACGAAGGGAGTTTTGGCCTGCGGTTTTGATGAACGCAAACTCTTCCCGGCAGATCAGTTCGAGAACTACGAAAAGCCTGAAAAAACGATTCCCGACTCGCCTGGATTTTATCACGAATGGTTCAACGCGATTCGTGGCGGAGAACCGGCCAGTTGTAACTTTGACTACAGCGGCCCGCTCAGCGAGACCGTCATGCTTGGCAACGTCGCCTATCGCAGCGGTGGGTTTGCCTGGGATGCGAAATCACTGAAGACCATTGGCAACGACCAGGCCCAAAAATTGATTCGTGAGCCGTTTCGCAAAGGCTGGGAGATTTGATCGCTGAGTTAACATGAAGAATCTTTCGGGGCCACCCGCGAATTGATCTCGCCTACAAATACCTTTCCAGCCCCTGCTCCTTCATCATCTCTATCAATTCCTTAATTGCATTCTCGTCCGATTTATCCGCGACAAAGGTCGCATCTGGTGTATGGACGATGATGCAGTTTTTGAGGCCGATGGTTGTGACCAGATGCGTTTCGTTTGAGCGGATGATGCAGTCTTTGGTATCGAAACCGACATGGGCACCAAGGATGGTGTTGCCGTTGTCATCGGTGCCAATCAGGCGGTGCATCGCCTGCCAGCTGCCGACGTCGTCCCAGTTGAACGAAGCTTCCACGACCGCGATGTTTTCCGACTTTTCCAACACCGCATAGTCGATGGAAATCGAAGAACAATCTGGAAACCATTTTGCCAGGGTCGATTTGTAATGTTCGGAGCCGAGACTGACTCGGATTTCATCGAGAGGCTCGGCTATTCGAGGCTGATGAATAGCCAGCAAGTCGAGAATTGTTTGCGCCTTCCAGACAAAGATGCCGCAGTTCCAGAAGAAGGTCCCCTGCTGCATATAACTCTGAGCGGTTTCGTAATCGGGCTTCTCGCGAAAACTGGAAACCTCATAAACATTCGCAGCCGACTCCTCATCGAGACGGGCGCCGCGTTCAATGTAACCAAAGCCGGTTGAAGGAAACTCGGGAACAACACCGAATAACGCGAGTCGTTCTTCATCGTTTGCAATGATTGATTCCGCAACGCGAACCGATCGATGAAACTCCTCTTGCGGCTCGATCACATGATCAGCCGGCATCAATAACATGACCGCCTCGGGATCTTTCGCCAGCAGATGCATGGCAGCCAGTCCGATACAGGGAGCCGTGTTGCGGGCGACGGGCTCGATCAGAATGTTCTCAGCAGGAATTTCCGGGAGCTGTCCAGCTGTCGCTGCGGCTTGAGCCTGATTCGTCACCACCCAGGTGGACTCCAACTCGACAAGCCCCTCGCAACGATCGACTGTCATCTGAATCATCGACCGATCACTCGTGAGATTCAACAATTGCTTAGGCAACGTCTTCCGACTCAAAGGCCAAAACCGCGTCCCACTCCCTCCCGCCATAATCACCGCATGCAACATCTATCCATCCCATCTGTTTCTGTTCGCTACGTGCAAGTCCATTCTGTAACATATTGAAATCATAACCCGAAGCGTCATCGAGGGGAAAGCAGACGTTCTTCATAAAACTCAATCGCATAAATTAGAGTGACAAAAACGAAAAGTGAATCCATACTATGAACTCGGAGTCTTTAACGGTATAGATCGTCTTTTACATTATGATGGATGCGGATTGTTTACATTGAAAATAGTCACAAGTGCATAGTCAAATTCAATCGGACTGAACCTCTTGAGTAAAAAACGACAACAGCAAACCACCGGGATTCCTAAAGGAGCTGTCCTGGCCAAACGCTCGCAGCAGGTTCCCAATAATTCCTACGATCCTGCCCCGACTTATTACATCGACAAACCATTTGTTTGCATCGACTGCGGCCAGCAGGAAGTCTGGACGGCTCTGCAGCAGAAGTGGTATTACGAGGTGGCCAAGGGATCGTTATACGCCACTGCTATTCGGTGCAGGTCCTGCAGAAAGAATCGCTCCGATCCAAACTACGTCAAGTCAAGCCCTGTCGTTATTCGGAATGGGAACAGCCTGATCAAGCACGTACATTCCGAAATTAATTCTGCGATTGAAATCGCAGGATTTAAATTCCAGGGAAAATCCCGATTGCCTGCAAGGGATTCTTTTTCTCTTGATTATTCAAGAGTGGATCTCACTTTAACATGCTGGTTTGATTCCCCAAATTCGGCCTTGATCGCAGAGTCAATCGACCCATCCGCAAACTGCATACAGATCGCCAGAGTTTTGATCAACTCGCCGGTCTCAGGGGTAAAATTACTCGACCGCATTTCGGTTTTTACTGGAGCCGTCGTTCAATATCTGGAATCTCTTGCGCCTGCATAGCAGAATAAAAAGAAAGATAACGAGTACCATTTGAAAACCGGAGAGATCGGTCAAAAACGGTTCGTCAACTTGCAACACTCATCATCGAACTGATTTTGAAATTGAACCGCAGGGTGACATGCCAGGCTAACCAAATCCGTGATTTGTATATCGTGTCAACATTACAAAGAACACGACATCGCTTCCCGGATTACGAAATCGGGGATGCCGATTCCGACCACGTGTATGTCACCGGTCTGCTGAGGACCCTTGTTCTTCCGCAGGCCATTTTTATTGGCTGCGAAAGTTACAGTCGCAGTCGCATTCACGCAGCAGCCAAGAATTTCGCCGGAGTCGGCATCAAGTCCCGAGGGAAGATCGATAGCCAGCTTGTTGCTCTGGGCGGCGTTGATCAGCGAAATCATGGATGCAAATGGTTCACGAACTTCCCCGTGGATTCCTGTACCGAGCATCGCATCCATGATCCATTCTGCTCCGTCGAATGACTCTCGAATGGATTCGGCATCTCGGTTTGGATCGACAATACGATGTGAAATGCCAATTTTATCGACGATTTCAAAATTGGTGCGGGCATCCTCCGATAATTCGTCGGGCGGGAAGAGCATCAGCAACTCCACCTCTTCCTGATGAATGTGCAGATGTCGGGCAATGACAAACCCGTCACCAGCATTATTTCCTTTGCCACAGACGATGACTGTCGGCCCGTTTTCGATACACTCGACCAGAAAAATCTCCGCACACCCACGCCCGGCGTTTTCCATCAGCACGAGGCTAGGAACTCCATATTTCTCGATGGCGAGTTGATCGACCCATCGGGACTGCTTCGAGGAGAGTACGAGTTCATCAGGCATACGTATTTGAATTTCGTTAACGGGTGAGAAAGTTTGACTCTGTTCGTAAACCTTCTGCATTCAACTCTCAACCGATCTCCTCAATGATTTTCGGAATCAGTTTCGCCAGGCGAGCTCCCCCTTTGGCGGCGACTTCGAGGATTTTGGAGAGTTCGACAGGTTCGAGGGCATCGGGGAGGCAGAGGTCGGTAACGACAGAAAAGCCGAGGACACGCATCCCGGCATGAGCCGCGACGATGACTTCGGGGACTGTGGACATGCCTACACAATCGGCTCCGTAAGCTTTCAGCATACGATACTCGGCTCGGGTTTCCAGATTCGGCCCCGGCACGGCAACGAAAACGCCCGTTTGAGCAGGGACCTGTAATTTCAAGGCCGCTTGCTTGGCTATGTCGATCAGTTCGCGGTCGTAAGGAGCGGACATGTCGGGAAAGCGGGGACCGAGAGAATCGTCGTTCACGCCTCGAAGGGGATTCTCGGGCATCAGGTTGATGTGATCTTCAATGATCATCAGATCGGCCAGTGAATATTGAGGATTCATTCCGCCGGCAGCATTCGTGACAATCAAAATTTCGCAGCCGAGTTGTTTCATCACGCGAACGGGAAATGTCACTTCTTGCAGGGAGTAGCCTTCGTAGTAATGGAAACGACCTTCCATGGCCAGAATATTCTGACCAGACAGTTTTCCGCAAACGAGTTGCCCCTTGTGTGACTCGACCGTTGAACGGGGAAAGTGGGGAATTTCTTCATAAGGCAGAACGGCTTGCTTATCGATCTGTTCGGAAAGTCCTCCGAGACCGGTGCCGAGGATCAAACCGATTTTGGGTTTGTCCGAATAAGCTTTGGAAATGGCGTTCGCAGCCGATTCGATTTGGGAAGCCAGATGCATCATGGTGTTTCATTCTGTTATTCAGCTGCGCAAAAAAGAGGGGGACGAGATTTGTGCTCATCCCCTCCAGTAATTTCAACCGTTTTTTGAACGGTTCTCTATTCAAGTCTCAGAGTACATCGGGAACGATTACTGACCTGCAGATTCTGGTTCCACAATCTGCGGGACGATTAATAATCATCATCGTCGTCGAAATCGTCCAGATCATCGTCGTCATCGTCGTCATCATCTTCGTCATCGAAATCGTCTTCAAAATCTTCATCGAGATCGTCATCGTCGAAATCATCATCGTCGAATTCATCTTCAAATTCGTCATCGAATTCTTCGTCTTCATCATCATCGAAGTCGTCATCTTCGTCTTCTTCATCGTCATCGCCGACGAGATCTTCAAAATACTCTTCATCATCTTCAATGATTGCCATTGGTGTATAAAGATCCATGTACCCATCCCACTCGGTAATGGGATCGGCGAAGTGTGAAGTTAAATCCTGGACGACGTCCGCCATGTTGAAAATCCTCTGCAGCAACGAATGTCAACGTGATATCGATAGTTCAGCTCTAACCAGTTGAGCTGGTTGAATCTCCTGAACCCTGTCTCCATTTTGAGATCGCCAACACAGCGAAAGAAAATGACAAACAGCTTTCAACGGTTTTATGTGTGTATAGGTATTAACTGTCAAGCGTAATCCGAAGATTTTCCAAATTTCTTTTCCAAGCGTCTGCAGACTTTACAATCTTAACGACTGAAAATCGCCAGTATTGTGTCGCAAAAATTGCTCTTCGTGAATGCACAAGTCGAATGATACACTGTGAAACTGAGGCAATTTCCTGCTGCCTTTAACGTCTGCTCCAGACGCCCCCACCTAACAGTAAGCTGAGATTTTTGTGGCTCAACCCTATTCCCATTCGTTTCCTGATTTTGGAGTATTATGCGATGAGACTCGCTTCTGGGTCATTCATCGTCGGAATTGCTATGGCCCATTCGATTATCAGTGGAGTACCGATCTGTATGGGCTGGAGTTGCTATATCAGGGAGAAAAATTCGGGGAATGCTGCAATTCTGAGCAGTTTTTTGCAGATTTAAAACCCTATCAGTTGCCAACCCGCGTAACCGAAGTCGCGATGACGGTCGTTGGTGCGATCATTGCCTGCAATTTCGAAGCCGTCAGTGGGAGTGATCGACTCGACCATGTCTCAAAAATGCTGCTGAGTTCAGGTCTGGAAAAATATGAAATCTCACTTCTCGATCGTTCCGCTTAGCACAGAAATCACACGGAGAACGCGAGAATGAATTTAGTCAATTTCAGTAAGGTGAGTTTCTCACTCTTTTCGGTAGGTCTGATTCTCTCGATCAGTGTAATCGCCGGATGCAATACGATGCTCGACACTTTTCTTCCCGTTCAGGACCGCAAAGCTGGTTTCGCCAGGGAAGAACAGCATCGGGAACAATTCATCGAAACTCGAAAGCCAGCAGATATCCGCTGGCTCCTCAAAAACAGTGTCAAAAATGGCATGAGTAAAGCCGACGTAGATCGCGTTATGGGTGAAGACGGGGAACGGGAGTTCAACGATTCCAATCTATTGGCTAACGAAGGGCTGTATCGAGCCGACGACAAGATTTATCGCTGGGGACCCGACCGGGATGGGAATTCCTATATGCTGGTCTTTCGCGATGGGCATCTGATTAATTTCGAGAATTTCAGCGAAGAATGGGATCAGTGAGCAGTACTGCCGAAAGCCGACAAACAACTCAAGTGGTGACTTAACAAAGTAAACTCAGTTATTGATTAATCTGTTGCGAGAATATTCATGAAGACATTCCTGACCGTTTTGCTGGCCGTGTTCCCTGTGATCGGGGCTGCCTGGGCATCCAGCAGTCCATCACCAAAAAAGTTTACTGCACCAGGTTCCCAGAAAGAACTTGCGATGCACATTCACATGGTGCATATGCGGGAAGTCGATCTGCGTGAAGGGAAGGCGGTCGCCGAGTTCAGCTTCCACAATGCCAGCCAATCTCCATTGACAATTTCCAAAATCAAACCAAGTTGTGGATGTGTCACGATACGAATGCAAGAACAGGAGGCTTTCCAGCCTGGTGAAAATCATAAGTTTTATGTGGAAGTCGATACTGCCGGCGAAACCAGCGGATTGCACGAATATACCATCGACATTGCCTATCACACAGAAGATTCAAAGACTTCGGAACAGGAAAAGGTCCTGTTCCGTGTGGAAGTCCCTGAGAAAAAAGTCACCGTGAAGCCTCGCGCGTTAATTTTCTATCAACTGAGCGAACAGAAAACGAAGCAAAAGGTTACATTGACTGATTTTCGCGATCGATCTCACTTCGAGGTGCTGGAAATTGCGAGCAGCCTGGATTCGATTCAAATTGAAAATCAGCAGACAGGCCAGGATGAGCATGGTCATTTACTAATCACGTTTGATGTGACCGTCTCTGGCAAAGTTCCTTCAGGCCGCCAGACGCAGCAAATATCGGTCACGACAACGGATGCGGAGTTCTCTCTGATCAAAATCCCGGTTCTGCTCTATGGGCCCCAGGCAGAAACCCAGAAGAATTGAGCACTGGAGTAATTTGAAACACTACTACTCTGTTCCAACTAAGAATTAGAGTGGCACTGGCTTTGCCAGTGTATCGTAACTTCAGTTTCAGTATCGACATGCACTGGCGGAGCCAGTGGCACACAACTCGAAGTTTCAATTGGAGCTGTGCACTTCTCTCCTATTCGATAGTCAATCACGATTCAAAATGCCATACTGACTGATGATATTTATCAGTCAGGAGGAACTGTTTTGAGTCAGAATATTGAGAGCCGCATTCAGGAATTGCGGGACGAAATCAATCGGCATAATCGCCTGTACTATGTAGAAGCACGCACCGAAATTCCCGACCGGGAATTTGACCAGCTCCTGCATGAGTTGATTGATCTCGAGAATCAGCATCCGGAATTGCGAACTCCGGACAGCCCGAGCCAGAAAGTGGGCGGAGCCCCGATTGAGGGGTTCACTTCAGTGCCACACCGAGTGCCGATGCTCTCGATCGATAACGTTTTTGAAACGTCTGGCATCGTCGATTTTGACCAGCGGATTCGCAAACTGCTGGATGTCGAATCGGTCGATTACACGCTCGAATACAAGATCGATGGTGTTGCCCTGGCTGTGATTTATGAGCAGGGAATACTCGTCCAGGCTCTTACACGGGGGGATGGCCAAACCGGGGATGATGTGACTCACAACGCCCGTACCATTGGTGGGATTCCGTTGACATTGCAAAGTAAAAACGTCCCCGAACGACTGGAAGTTCGGGGAGAAGCCTATATCGCCAATTCCGACTTTGCGATTCTGCGTGCTCAACAGGAGGAAAGTGGCGGCCTTGTCCATGCAAATCCTCGCAACAGCACAGCCGGTGCATTGAAGTTGCTTGATCCTGCTCTTTGTGCGAAGCGCAAAGTTCGCTTTCTTACGCACGGAATCGGCGATGTGCAGGGGCTCAATTTTGAAACACACATGAATTATCTGGAAGCGATCCGGGAATATGGCTTACCGACCACTCCGGGCATTCGCCTCTGTCACGGAATTGACGAGGTTCTGCAACAAGCTGAAGTGATGATGGCGGCTCTGCACGAGCTGGATCTGGAAATAGATGGACTCGTCATTAAAGTCAACAATCTGGCTCTGCGAGAGGAACTGGGAAACAACAGTAAGAGTCCCCGCTGGGTAGTGGCCTATAAGTGGGAGCGATATGAAGCCGAAACGCAGATTGAGTCGATCAGCATTCAAGTGGGAAAAACAGGAACGCTGACCCCCGTGGCTAATTTAGCACCCGTCGAAATCGCGGGTACAACGGTTTCCCGATCAAGTTTACACAATCGGGATGAAGTCGAACGACTGGGAGTCAAAATTGGCGATTGGGTGATTGTCGAAAAAGCGGGCAAAATTATTCCACATGTGGTTCGCGTAGAACTGGAGCGACGTTCAGGTGAGGAGCTCTCGTTTGAGTTTCCTGCAAACTGTCCCGAATGTGGTACGAAAGTTATTCAGGACGAGGGTGGGGTTTACATCCGCTGCCCGAATCCTAACTGTCCAGCTCGTCTTCGCGAAAGTATCCGATTTTTTGCCTCACGACAGGCGATGGATATCGAAGGTCTCGGGATCAAGCTGATTGAACAGTTAATCGATGCCGGCTTAGTCAAAAATCTCGTCGATATTTACGACTTGCATCAACAGCAGGATCGACTCTTGGAGCTGGAACGGTTTGGACAGAAGTCTGCAGAGAAATTGCTCCAAGGAGTCGAAAACTCAAAGCAGCAACCGGTTTGGCGATTATTGACCGGACTGAATATCCGACATGTCGGTGTCAGCAACGCACAAGTCTTGATGTCTCATTTTCTTTCGCTCGAGCAAATCAGTCAGGCCACTGAGGAAGAATTGGCTGCAATCGATGAAATCGGCCCTGTCATCGCCGCTTCCGTCTCAGACTTTTTTCATTCTTCATACGGACAGTCGCTGATTCAGGAATTGAAGAGCCGCGGGGTACGAGTCGAGGAAGAACGTGAGCAAACCACAGCAAATTCTACTCAGGTGCTTCAGGGGAAATCGATCGTCGTCACAGGGACTTTGCAGCAGTTTACTCGACAGGAAATTCAGGACGCCATCCGAGAGCATGGTGGAAAAGCAGCGAGCAGCGTTTCCAGCAAAACGGATTTTGTCGTAGCTGGCGAAAATGCAGGAAGTAAGCTGGCCAAAGCTCAAAGCCTGAATGTTTCCATATTGAGTGAGGCAGAATTTCTGAAGATGATTTCAGAATATTCATCCTAATTCCCGGAAAGCCCCTATTGACTCCAAATAATTCCCCTTCAATATGAAGCTAATCTGTGAGATATGTGCATCATGAAGGAATGGCTATTCCTCTCCATTATGCTCATATTCACTTGATTACCTCAAGGCCCTATGTTAAAAGTAAATTGTATAGCGTTTAGCTATCCAACCTTCGGCGCGGATATCGTCCCACGTGATCCGAAGTGAACCCTGAGATGGGGACAAAACCACTGATTCAATGCAGGAGAATCAAACTATGCGTACATTTCTGAGCGTTGTGGCTATCGCCATGTTGGTCGTTTCTGTTTCTGATACCGCAGAAGCACGTCGTCGTTGCCGTACCCGTTGCTACACACCTTGCTACAGCAGCTGCTATAGCTCATGCAACACAAGTTGCTACAAATCAAGCTGTTGCTCAACTTCAAGCTGTTGCACAACTTCCAGCTGCTGCTCAACATCAAGCTGCTGCTCAACATCCAGCTGCTGCACAACTTCATGCTGCGATGCATGTGGCAAAAGCGAATGTGTCTGCGAGACAAAAAGCGAAGGCAAAGGCTATGATGAAAAGCACGAAGACGCTCATCACAAAGCTGACAAAGCAGAAAAGACTGAAAAAGCCGACAAACCTGAAATGAAAAAGAAAAAAGCCGAAAAAGTTGTCAAAGACAAAAAAGCCAACAAAGGCGATGTTGGTAAAAAAGCAGCTGACAAGACAAAAGAGTAATTTTCATCTTGTCAGATTAACCGCCTGGGGATTCAGCTTGCTGAGAATCACCAACGGTTGCCATGTCATTAAGAAGCGGAGCGATTCATCGCTCCGCTTTTTTTGTGCCATATTTCCGTTCCATGAAACTAAGGCATTGGGAGGTCGCTCCTGCCTGAAGCTGTTACACTGTATTCCTCCATAATATAGCTTTTTGACAGGGTGCTTCATTCCATGGAATTGACCATTCGCAATACAACTTATCATGTAGAAGATCGAGGAACCGGGGCTCCGCTGCTGTTCGTCCATGGATTCCCGCTCGATCATACGATGTGGTCTGCTCAGCTGAATGCCTTCGCAGAGCGATACCGAGTGATTGCCCCCGACTTGCATGGATTCGGCATGTCGACCGGGGTTCGTGAACTGTCTGGTATGGAAGACTTTGCGGACGATCTGCAGGAGATCCTCGCTGCACTTTCCATTACCGAACCGGTCACGCTTTGCGGGTTATCGATGGGGGGATATATCGCCTGGCAGTTCGCTCAGAAATATCCAGAACGACTGAGCCGACTCATTGTCTGCGATACCAAAGCGACCGCTGACACCGAACCAACGCGTGCCAATCGCCTGGAACTGGCAGAACGGGTGCTGAAAGAAGGACCGGAATTTTTCGTCGACGGAATGCTTCAGAAACTCTTCTCGGCTGCGACGATTCAAACCAACTCGCCTGTTGTTGAACAGACGCGAAATGTGATTTTAAAAACCGATCCTCAAGCCATCGCGGCAGCGGCTCTCGGAATGGCCGCCCGGCCAGATATGTCCTCCACATTATCAGCGATAACAGTACCGACGCTCGTGATCTGTGGAGCAGAAGACCAGATCACGACGGTTCTGGACATGCAAAAAATCGCAGAACAGATCCCGAATGCTCAGTTTGAAGTCATCCTCGGAGCAGGGCATATGGCGCCGATGGAAAAACCAGCAGACGTGAATGATATCATTACATACTTTCTCGCGGGAACGGATATATAGAGCAATTTGCTCTACCGCAAAGCATCGTCAGTCAGGCATGAACTGACGCAGTTCGGCGATCTTCGACTAACCTATCAGGCAGTGCCTGTTCGACAGGCAAATTCACTCACCTCGATTCATCAGGCACAGCAATGACAGTACGAAATATTTTCTTGACCGTGATCGTAATTGTCCTTTTCTCGAATTCACTTTCTGGAAAAGAACCTCATGCCGATTTCGTTTTGCCTGAACGTCTCGATCGAATCACGTGTGGTTCCTGCTCCAAGCAGGATTTGCCACAACCGATCTGGGATGCGATTGTCTCAGCTGATCCAGATCTGTTTATCTATATGGGTGACAATATTTATGGCGATTCCGAAGATCTGAACGTGCTGGCCGAGAAGTGGGGAAAGCAGAAATCACAACCCGGATACTCTGCTTTGCGAAAACAGTGTTCCGTCATCGGCACCTGGGATGATCACGACTACGGTAAGAACGATGCAGGAATCGAATACCCGCAGAAAGCTGGTTCTCAACAACTGTTTCTCGACTTTCTGGATGAACCCGAGGATTCGATTCGCCGGACGCGTGAAGGAGTTTATGCCTCCTATCTTTATGGGCCAGTTGGTCAGCAGGTCCACATTATTCTGCTGGATACCCGCTACTTCCGGACTCCACTTAAGAAAATCATGGATCAATCCCCCACGGCTGAAGGGCATTCCGGGCCTTATGGTCCGACCGATGATCCGAATGCAGACATGCTCGGTGAAGCTCAATGGAAATGGCTGGAGGAACAACTGCAGGTACCTGCTCAACTGCGATTGATCGTCTCCAGTATTCAGGTGTTACCTCTCGAACAGCGATACGAAAAATGGGAAAATCTTCCGACTGAACGAGCACGTCTCTTGAAGCTCATTGAGAAAACGAACTCCGAGGGAGTCGTTTTTCTGAGTGGAGATCGCCATGCAGCCGAGTTCTGCAAGCTTGATCGTGAAGGAAATTATCCACTAATGGAAATGACCTCCAGCAGTTTGAATGCTCCGCGAAAATATCAGAACGAACTCAATTCGTTGCGTTATGGCCTCTTGTATAACGAAGTCAATTTTGGAAAAATCCTGATCGACTGGGAAGTGGAATCTCCAACAGCAGTATTCAGTGTATGTGACATTGAAGGCCGGCCGATGCTGCAGGTTCCTGTTACGATTCCCTCGCTTCAACGAGTGACCGATTGACAGAGACTGTCTGAAAATACAAGATGGAGTCTTGCGGGTTGTTCCATATAAGACTTCGGGGCGTGTGCCAGTGGCACACTATTATTTATTGGGAACAGAGCACTATACCGCGTTCCAAATGAAAACCGGAGAAATTCAACAATTTGTAAGAACACTGGTTCGTGCCAGAGATATAATGGAAAACAATCAAACCCGGGTGGCGGGGGCGCTCTCGAAGAGAAGCCCCCGAATGATTAAATGTCCGGGGGCTTCCGCTGAAGCGGAGCGCCCCCGCCACCCCGGAAGACCTTTTCAAGATCTATAAGGAAATCAGGTTTCTAATTGGAACAGAGAACTAGTACCTCAATTCATTTGAAATTGTCCATTGCGTGGCCATGCGGGAGATATGAAATTTCATTGTTCGACATTAGCATGCTCACGCAAGCGTGAGCATGGCACCCACAAAATCGATTGAATCATGGTACTAGTAGAAAATTGACACCATAACACATAACAAAGCCCGGACAGGGCAAGGCTCGCCATGAAAATTATCGATCCCCATATTCACGTCTCCGCCCGCACAACCGATGATTACGAAGCAATGGCCGCAGCCGGGATTGTTGCTGTCATTGAACCGGCTTTCTGGCTCGGCCAACCTCGTACCAGCGTGGGAACCTTTCAGGACTATTATTCGAGTCTGGTTGGATTTGAACGATTTCGAGCCGCTCAATTCGGTATTCGGCATTACTGCACAATCGGTCTGAACTCCAAAGAGGCCAACAATGTTCCGCTGGCGGAAGAGGTGATGGAAATCCTGCCGCTCTATCTGGCAAAAGAAGGAGTGGTTGCGGTCGGGGAAATTGGCTTTGACGACATGACCGATGCCGAGGAGCGTTTTCTGAGAGAACAGATCATCCTGGCTCAACAGGTTGAGCTTCCCGTCATGATTCACACCCCGCACCGTAATAAAAAGCAGGGAACGCAGCGGAGTATGGACATCGCCGAAGAACTCGGGGTCCCGCCGCACATGGTTGTGATCGATCACAACAACGAGGAAACCGTTCAGGAAGTGCTCGATCGAGGCTTCTGGGCTGCCTTCACGATTTATCCAAAGACAAAAATGGGTAACGAACGGATGGTGGAAGTGGTGCGGAAATTCGGATCGGAGCGAATTATCGTCGATTCCTCAGCCGACTGGGGCGTTTCCGATCCCCTGGCCGTGCCCAAAACTGCGAAATTAATGATAGATCGTGGCATTCCGCAGAAGGATGTCGAACTGACCTGTTATGGGAATGCTTTGGCCGCTTACGGACAAAGTGGACAATTCAACGAGGAAGACTGGCTGAATCCGCCTGCAATCGACCAACGAAATCTGTTCTCTGGAAACAGTGTCCTCCGCGGCCAGGAACCTCGGGTCGACACAAATGACTCGGAACAGTTAATCTCTTAAGGTGTAAATGTTCGATCGACAGGCTGGAAGCCTGTCCTATTGATGCTCTCGTTGTTGATGGATCACAAATGACTTCGGACTTGGAAAAACCTGCGAAACCGAAAGGCCGTTGGCAACGCCCTTTGGCACTGGTCGCTATTTTTGCAGCCATGCTGATTGGCTTTGGAGTTTCCTGGGCTGCGGGTAATTTTCAGCAAATCGAATACTGGCGTTATCGTGAGGTAGCCAAGTACGATCATAATCGAAGTGATTTTACGCAGGGTTTGCTGGTTCACGAGGGTATCCTCTACGAAGGCACGGGGCAGTTTGGACAGTCAAAACTGCAGCGGGTTGATCTCGCGACAGGGCGCGTATTGAATTCGGTTTCACTCAATAAACAGTACTTCGGTGAAGGCATCGCGATTGCCAATGGCGAACTGTTTCAGCTGACCTGGAAAAACCGCATTGCTTTTGTTTACGACCCCGAAACTTTGCGGCTCACACGAACTGTTCGCTATGCCGGTGAAGGCTGGGGGCTGACGTTTGATGGCGAATCGCTGATCATGAGCGATGGCTCGGCGACGCTTCGGTTTTACGATCCCAAAGAATTCAATGTTCAGCGACGAGTTACCGTTCACGATGGCAAACGCACGATTGATGATTTGAATGAACTGGAATACATTCAGGGTGAAGTGTGGGCGAACATCTGGCATCAGGATAACATCGTGCGGATTGATCCCAAAACGGGGCGTGTCAAAGGCTATGTCGACCTGGGCGGGTTGAAACCTCTTTCTGTCCGACTCAATCGAGAAGCGGTTTATAACGGAATTGCCTGGGACGAAGTGAATCGCAAATTGTATGTCACCGGAAAAAACTGGCCAAATTTATTCGAGATTCAAGTGACGGAGTAAATTGGTCTACGGTCAATGGAGAATCGTTTGCATGGGTGGCGGGGGCGCTCTCGAAGAGAAGCCCCCGAATCGTAGAACTTCCGGGGGCTTCCGCTAAAGCGGAGCGCCCCCGCCACCCTCATCAATCAAATCATGTGACATGATCGACATCGAATCATCAACACTGAAATAACAACAAGGAAGTCGTTTTGACGAACGCGATTTATTACGTTCTCGCCCAGACCGTTGATGGGAAACCAGCCATGGACTGGCAGCAGTTGCTCGAAGCGGGCGGGGTTGTTGGTTATATCATCATCGGAATGAGTGTGGTGATGGTCACATTGATCATGCAAGACCTCCTCATGCTGCGGCGTGGGAATCTGGCACCGGTCGCGCTGGCTAAACAGGCTCATGAATTGATCACTGCAGGCCGACTTCAGGAAGCCAATCAGCTATGCCGAGACAATCCCTGTTTTCTGGGAGATATGATTCAGGCCGGTCTTTCTGAAATTGAATTGGGAAATAGCGTCGTGGAGAAAGCACTGGAAGATGCCAGTGCCGAACATTCTGCACGCATGATGCGGAAAGTCGAATATCTCAACGTCATCGGCACACTCACTCCCATGCTCGGATTGCTCGGCACCGTCTGGGGAATGATTCAGGCGTTTCTTGAATTTCAGTCGCAGGCCAGCCCGTCCGTTTCGGAATTTGCTCCCGGAATTTCCTTTGCTCTCGTCACAACGCTAATGGGTCTGAGTGTCGCGATTCCGGCTCTGGGATGTTTTGCATTGCTGAGAAATCGGGTTGATGAAATGGTCTTCGAAACTTCGCTGCTGGCCGAGCAGGTTTTCGCAGGATATCGAAAAGCTCGACTCAAACGGAAAGTGGTTTCTCAAGCTCCCGCCTCGACAAAAGGGACGACATGAAACCGGCAGTCGCCCGACGATCCCGTTCGCTAAAATTTGCGATCACGCCGATGATTGACATCGTCTTTCTGCTGATCATCTTTTTTCTGGTCGCGACTCACTTTGTGAAAAGTGAAACCCTCGAAACTGTCAATCTGCCTGAAGCGACTCAAGCTGAGGATCCCGAGACGATTTCTCCACGACGAATGACAATCACCATTCTGAGCAATGGCTCTTACTTGCTGGCTGGCCGCCAATTACCGTGGTCAGAGCTGGAAGCAATATTATTGCAAGTCGAAAAAACCCGAAACGCGGATGATCCTGAACAGGAGGTTCGCATTCGTGGCGACGCAGCAGCCGAGTATCGATTCATCAAACCGATTCTCGAAACCTGTGCGAAGGCGAATTTGCGAAAAGTCAGTTTTACGGTTGTGCCAGAATCTTAGTGCATCCACGTGTTAATGACTTTCAGTGAAAGTAGTAAAGCACGACAACGGAGTGCGTTGAAGTTATTTGACACCCATAATAGAACTCTGAAAGGGTCGGAGGAGAATAAGCAATGCGAATCCGCTCTGTGCTGACATCTGATCGTGATCTTGGCGAAGACCAGACGATGACGCCGATGATCGACATTGTGTTTCTGCTGCTCGTCTTTTTTGTCTGCGTGGCGACCGACCAAGTGGTCGAAATGTCCCTGCCGACAGAACTGGCCAGCGGAAGTGTCGATGCTCAGCAAACTGAACCGACCGAAAGCTGGGTGACCGAAGTGCGACTCCGGCTGTTCCAGGGCCCGGAAAACTCCCGCAGTCTGATTGAAATGAATGGACGCATTTTCACTTCATTCGAGGAGTTCATTCCAACTTTGAAAGCTCTCTCGGAAATTTCGCGGGACAGCCCTGTTCTGCTCGATATCGAGGACGATGTCCCCCTTGGTGAAGTTGTTCAGCTGTACGACGCCTGCCGCTCGGCTGAGTTTGAACTGATCAATTTCGTGATGGATCGCCCCGCGACATAAGCCGATCTCTTAAACTATTTATAGTTATTGATGAGTGGCTGACCTACATTTTTCAACATGTTCACCCAACCCTACAAGCACGAAGCGCAAGCGAGTGTGTGCAATTCGCCTGATGGACACACTTGCTTGCGCTTCGTGCTTGTAATTGCTGTGATGATATCCCGCTAATTGATGCAGAATTGAGGAAACTCCATTGAGGAATCTCTTCCCTGTGGATGCAAACGTCTCCTGAAGCGATTATACTAAATTGCTCATTGCAGACATTGAGTCGTACAAAACGACACCATCATTACTTGAGAACTCGCAAGAATACAACAGGATGCTTCCTTCTATGAAAATTCAACCCGGAGAGACAAAGCTTGGTTTTATCGGTACTGGCGTGATGGGCAAGAGTATGGCTGGTCATTTGATCGATACCGGCTTCTCTTTGTCGATATACTCACGAACCAAAGAGAAGTCTCAGCCTCTGCTCGATAAGGGAGCTTCCTGGTGCGAGAGTCCCAAAGCGGTAGCGGAAAATTCCGATGTCGTCTTCGCGATTGTTGGCTTTCCGAGTGATGTCCGAGAAGTTTTTCTTGGTGAAGAAGGCATGCTGGCTGGTGCCAAGAGTGGCACAGTGCTTGTCGATATGACGACCAGCGAACCTTCACTGGCTGTGGAAATTTATGAAGCGGCAAAGGCAAAACAGGTTCATGCGGTCGATGCCCCAGTTTCCGGTGGCGATGTCGGTGCGAAGAATGCAGCTCTTTCTATCATGATTGGCGGCGATGAAGAGATCGTTTCCGCTTTACAACCCTGCTGGGAAGCGATGGGGAAAACGATTGTTTATCAGGGGAAAGCGGGTTCTGGTCAGCACACAAAAATGGTGAATCAGACGTTGATTGCCACCGGTATGATCGGCGTTTGCGAAGCATTGCTCTACGGATACAAAGCAGGTCTCGACTTGGAAACGGTCATGAAATCGGTCTCTTCTGGTGCAGCCGGGAGTTGGTCACTGGCCAATTATGGTCCACGCATGATGGGCAACGATTTCGATCCCGGTTTCTTTGTTGAGCATTTCATCAAAGATATGGGGATTGCATTGGCGGAAGCTCGACGCATGCAGATTTCGTTGCCCGGCCTGGCATTGGCTCAACAACTATACATTTCGCTCCAAGCGATTGGTCATGGACGTGATGGTGTTCAGGCCTTGATTCTGGCGTTGGCCGAAATGTCGAAAATCGACTGGAAATCTCGCTAATTCGAGGCATGTCTGAATCAAATCCAATTCAAATCGAACCTCACACTACGAGTTCTGTCCGACCATAAAACAGAACTTTTTTTTGACAGACGAAAAACAGGTTATCAAATGGCACGACAAGGCGAGATGTTTCGGGGAGTGACTGTGGCGTTGGTCACTCCCTTCCGAGATAGCAAAGTCGATGAGGCAGGGCTGCGTAAACTGGTCGATCAGTTGATCGAAGCCGGTGTCGATGCTCTGGCTCCTTGTGGCACGACTGGAGAAAGCCCGACACTTTCCCATGATGAGCACGACCGCGTGATTGCGATCACTTGCGAGCAGTCAAATGGTCGCGCCAAAGTGATGGCAGGGACTGGCTCGAACAGTACGGCTGAGGCCATTCGTCTGACGAAGCAGGCGAAGAAAGCAGGAGCCGATGGAGCATTGATCGTCTCTCCTTACTACAACAAGCCGATGCAGTCCGGCTTTTACGAACACTACAAAGCGGTTGCCGAGGAAGGGGAACTGCCGGTTGTTGTCTACAACATTCCTGGACGATCTGCCAAGAATATCGAACCGGAAACAATCATCAAGCTGGCGGAACTGGAGAACATCGTCGCAGTCAAAGAAGCAACCGGTTCAATGGATCAGGCGTCTCAGGTTCTGGCCGCCACCGAATTGACCGTGCTCTCAGGCGATGACAGCCTGACTTTGCCGTTGATGTCTCTTGGTGCCAGTGGTGTCGTCTCAGTAGTTGGGAATATTGTTCCTGAAGATGTCAAAGCGATGGTCGAAGCGGCCAGCGCAGGCAATTGGGACGAAGCCCGCAAGCTGCATTACAAATTGTTTGGCTTGTGTCGGGATATGCTCTCGCTGGCGACCAATCCAATTCCAGTCAAAGCCGCGATGAAAATCCTCGGTCGCGATACGGGCGACTTACGTTTGCCACTGACATCTCTTGAACCGGCTGGCATTGAAAGCCTGAAGAATACTCTGGACAACTATGGATTGAAGTCCTGAATCTGTTTGTCATGATTAAAGAGAGAATGGATTTTCTCAGACACGATTATCGCATGCATCTCATTAAACATAGAGCGGAGTCCGTCCGGTGATTTTTGGATTTGGTAAGAAGAAAGAAGAAGACGATTACGAAGACGAAGTCGAACTCGTCATGTTTCAGGGGACATTCAGCGGAGTCGAAGTCGATATCTCTGAACATGCCCGACTGGCTCAAGTCGGACTACTACGCGCCAAAGAAATTGTGACGGACGCTCTCGAACGACGTGCCGAGCGAATTCGCATCGAGCCAAAAGGTGAACGGGCAGTTATTCAACTGTATGTGGATGGAGTTGGCTTTGCCGGGGGACGGATGAGCAGCAAAGAAGGGATGGCGGTCATTCAGTGCCTGAAGCTGGTCTCTGGAATGGATGTCAAAAATCGTAAAGAAGCTCAATCGGGCGGAATTCGAGCTGAGTTTGATGACCGCAAATATCTGTTGATGATGGAGACCAAGCCGCTTGGCGGTGGAGCCGAGCGACTGACGGTCAATCTGATTGATGTCAAAAATGCGAAATATTCTCCCTCAGAACTCGAATTCAGCCAGGCGACCATCGATAAAATTCGAGAATTGACAAACGAAAAAGGAATCGTACTCGCTGCAGGCCCTCCGGACTCTGAAGTGACTTCGCTCGCCTTTACCATATTGAGGGGAATTGATGCCTATGTGCGGGCGACGTTTGCCTTGATTGATGTCGGTCATCGCGAATTGGGGAGCGTGACACAGTTTGAACGCAGAGAGACTGATGATCTCGAAACAGCTCTCCAACGATTGATTCGGATGGAAGGGGATGTCGCATATGTCGAACCGTTCGACAATGAAACAACCATCAAGCAGGCCTTTGAAAAGTGTGATGAAATTACACTCGTCTCAGAAATGGCCGCTCGAGATGCATCTTCTGCGATTCCAGCGCTTTACAAAGTTGCTGGCGATCCAAAAATTGTTGCCAAAACAATCAATGGTGTTTTTGGACAGAAGCTCATCCGTAAACTTTGCGACAAGTGCAAGCAGCCTTATCGACCTAATCCCAAGTTGATCAAGAAAGTTGGTTTGCCAGAGGAAGTCCAAACACTCTTCCGTCCTCCTCAGGCTGAAGATGGAGAAGACTTGCGTGTCTGCCGAAAGTGCGGTGGCAGTGGTTATTTTGGTCGAGTGGCGATGATTGAACTCGTTGAAATGACCGATGGAATGAAGGAAGTTGTCGCTGCGGGTAAGGATGCTTCTGCCATCAAAGCCCAGGCGCGTGAAGAAGGCATGTCCAACTTCAAGGATGAGGGATTGCGACTCGTGGCCGAGGGAGTGACCTCTCTCGAAGAACTGCAGCGGGCGTTTCGTTCATAACGTTAAATTGTGATGTTTCAATCTGCTCCGGTGATCTCAGTCCAGCATTTTTCGACTGAGGCTTGAGCAGTTTGAATGACATCCGGAATCCCGACTCCATTCAACGCATTCCCCGCCACGGCTAGTCCCGGATGCTTTTCCAATTGCCTGCGAATGCGGCTGACTCGATCGAGATGTCCTATATGATACTGAGGCATTGCTCGATTCCAGCGGACGACGCGGCTTGTTTCAGGAGTTCCTTCGACACCAAATATCTCGCGGAGTTCCTGCTGCGTCATTGCCAGCAACTCGTCATCACTCTGTTCGAGCAGATGTTGCTGGAGGGCTCCGCCGATGAATGTTCGCAATTGAATTGACCCCTTTGGGGCACGATTAGGAAATTTACGACTCGTGCAGGAGACGGCTAAAACCTTTCGATTCTCAACGGCTGGGATCACCAGGCCGAAGCATTCCATTGGATGTTGAATCTGTGAAAGTGGATATCCGGTAACCACAATCGCAGCTGAGGCGTAGGGGATCGCGTTCAATTCGGAGGAAAGTTCCAAATTGAGTCCTTCGACAAGTTTCCCGGCGACATAGCCCGGCGCTGCCAGAATCACGCCATCATAAGTGCGGGTCGTCTGTCCATTTTGAATAGAGACATCGTAACTCCTGTTCTCTCGCAGGGTGATATTCTCAACCGAGGAGTTTTTATAAAGCGTGATGCCATTTGCGATAGACGCAAAAAGAGCGTCCTGCAGTACAGACATGCCTCGATCAAACGAAAGAAACATGCCATAGCGGGCTCCACTGGCCTGATTATTAACAATGGCATCGGCACTATTTTCTTGTTCTGAATGAAGCTTGAGTCCACGCAGGACGCTCCCGTATTGCTCTTCCATTTCCAGAAACCGTGGCAATGTCGCCCGTAAGCTGAGTTTTACGGGATCAGCTGTGTAGATGCCACCAATCATTGGCTGAATCATGCGTTCAAAGGCCTCGCGACCAAATCTTCGAACCGCGAAATCCTGGAGAGACTCGTCCTCTTTAGGATCTGGTTCGATCCAGTATTCTTTTAGGACACGACGTTTTCCTGCTGGGGAGAGAATCGGAGATTTCAGAAATGGATGCAGCTGACGGGGAGCCATCAAGTCGAAACCTGCAGGCGTCGGGACCGGACGACCTTCACACAATATCATACTTTTGCGATAGCTCGCTTCGGTTTCGATCAACCGATCTTCCAGGCCGAGTTGTTTCGCCAGCTTGAGTGCTGCAGGTTTATTCGTGATGAACATATCGGCTCCCGTTTCGAGCAGATAGCCATCCTGTTCAATCGTGCCGAAGACGCCGCCGAGCCGGTCAGATGCTTCGTACAGATCGATCTCTACTGGAGTAGACTTCGATTTGCTCACTGTAAGCAGATGCTGACAGGCAGCCAGACCGCTCAATCCTCCGCCAATCACAGCCCAGCGAAGGGGAGTCTGAGGACTCTCGTTCATCTGCTCGCACCCAGTTCATGGACAATATTGACGAGTGCTTTCACATTCTCCGGCTTCATGTCGGGCATCACGCCGTGTCCGAGATTGAAAATATGTCCGGGACGACCAGCAGCTTTGTCCATCACGACTTTCGCTTTCTCGCGGATGGTTGGGATATCGGCGAACAGTGTAACGGGATCGAGATTTCCCTGTACGGCCACATCGTAGCCAAACAGCTCGCGGGCTTCTTTGAGATCGCAGCGCCAGTCGATGCCCATCACACGACCGCCTGCTTCTTTTTGCAGCGGAAGCAAAGCCGGATTGCCGGTCAGGAAATTGATGACGGGTCCATGCTCGGAAACAGTGGCGATGATTCGTTTTGTGTATGGCAGAACATATTGTCGATAATCATCCGGCGAGAGACAACCGGCCCAACTGTCGAAAAGTTGAACCGCCTGACAACCGTCCTGGAACTGCCGCGTTAAATAGCGGATGATGGTATTGGAGAGCCGGGACATGATCGCATCCCACTTGCCGGGATCGGTATACATCATTGTTTTGGTGTGGATGTAATTCTTGCTCCCGCTGCCTTCAATCGCATAAGAAGCCAGAGTGAAAGGAGCCCCGGCAAAGCCGAGGAGCGGAATCTCTTCCGGCAAATCGGCTCGAATCAATTTGACTGCATCGAACACAAACTCAAGTTCATCGACATTTTCGAGTTCCTGAAACCGATCGACATCGGCAGAAGTTCGCAAAGGGTTGTGCAGCTTGGGGCCTTCTCCTTTTTCATAGGTCAGGTTCATGCCCATTGGCTGCAGCATGGGGAGTAAATCGGCAAAGAGAATCGCGGCATCAACACCGAGAACCTGCTGAGCCGTCAATGTCACCTCGGCTGCTATTTCCGGTGTTTTGCAAAGTTCAATGAATGTGACTTTGCTTCGGACCGCCATATATTCCGGGAGATAGCGTCCCGCCTGTCGCATAATCCAGACCGGTGTCGTATCGACCGGCTCACACCGGATCGCTTTCATCATTCGTGATTGTTCGTAAGCAGGCATACATTTTCCAGAGGCGGAGAGTGATTTCATATCCTTCTCCCAGAGGGAGGGGGGACTTAACTTTTCATTATCGATGACTATCTACCCGAGATACTTCTTCAACCGTTCCAGAACTTCCGGTTTGTTGTACTCGAGTTTTCCGAAACCATACTCAGCCCCTGCTGCGACCGCTTCATCCTGCGACTCAGGATAATTCGTCACCAGCATCACGGGAGTCGTATTGATATCGGGATCGGACTGTATCGATTTGATGACTTCCATCCCATCGGTGTAGTCTTCATCAAGCTTGCGGTTCACGGTGATCAAATCGAATGGCTGAGTCCGGATTTTTGCCAGTGCATCTTCTTTGTTCGGTGAACGGGTGAACTCAACATCAAAATGAGTGGTCAGATAATTTTTAAGAGCTCCATCATCGGGAACACACTGACCAACACTGAGGACCTTCTTTTTCATTGGGAATTTTTCTGTTTTTTCTTCTTTGGACTCTTTTGAGCAGGAGTTACTTGTTTCGGATAAGGCTCTGGCAGCATCACCCGAGTATTATCGTATTTTGACAGGGCCTGTTTGAGACTCGTCAGATTTTCCTGAGCCCTGGGATTAAGACTGTTCACATCCAGCGGCGTTTTTTCGCGTGGATCATTCGCAATGTTATAGTATTGTCCGTCCCGATAAAACTTGAACGTCTTGTTCTGCACGAATTCATCGCCCGTTTTGCCTCCATTGCGGGCATACCAGCAATAAATAAATTCCCGTGGTTCCGTATTTTTGCCCAGTAACTGAGGAAGAATGCTTTTACCGTCCAGTTCCAAATCATCCGGAGGAGCGACGCCAGCGGTCCCGATCAGCGTCGGGAAGATGTCGGTAAAATCGACGAGATTCTCATTGACGATACCTGAGGAAATCGTGCCGGGCCAGTTGGCAATCATCGGGACATGCATCCCGGCATCAGTCGGGCTTCCCTTACCTCCCTGAAACGATTTCCCGTAAATCATGGACGTCACACTGGTCGCAGTGCCATTGTCGCCTGTGAAGATGACGAGCGTGTTCTCACGCAACCCCGAGGCATCGAGTTGATCGATAATCTTGCCAACCATTTTGTCGGTGTAGTTCACCATGTCGACAAAATATTCAGGATGCTTTTGACTGCCGCCAGCCCCTTGGGAATTCGGATCCCATTCTTCACTGTCCGGCGTCGGTTCGAATGGCCAGTGAGGCAAAATCATCGGATAATAAACCAGGAACGGCTGATCATCATTTCGTTTAATGAAATCGCAAATAAAATCGCTGGCGATGTCTGGCCCGTATTTGCCGGGGAAGTCGACTTCTTTACCATTGATTTCCAGTCCGGGACTGGGATAACGACTCGGACGACGGGTCAACTGCCAGAGACAATATTCATCAAATCCAAAATGATGCGGCCCCTCGAGTCCTCCTTCAAGCTGCCACTTACCGGCAATACAAGTTTTGTAGCCCGCTTTTTTGAGTACCTGAGCGAATGTCGTCTGAGCGGGATCGAGGACTCCGAAGCGGATGTAATTACGCTGATTGTATTTTCCAGTCATCAACTCAACCCGTGAAGGAGTGCAGATTGGCTGAGAATACGCATGAGTAAATCGCATCCCGGTATCAGCCAGCTGATTCAAACGGGGCGTTTTATAGGAAGTGCCTCCATTAACTTCTACACACTCATAGCCCATGTCATCGGCCATGATGAAAATCAGATTTGGGCGATCGGGTTGATCTGCGTCAACTGGTGGCGTATCGATGAGTTGGACAATTGCCGCCGCTGCGAACAGAATCGAGTAGAATATTATTCTAATTTGCATATGCCTTTTAAACGACACCCGGTGAGCAGAATTGATGATCGCAAGCCGTGTATGATCTTTGAATGCGGAGAACATGTTTTACCACTCTTTATCTGTCAGCATATGGTGATCTGGAATAATGCCTGTGTTTTGCTGCA
Source organism: Rubinisphaera italica (assembly GCF_007859715.1). NCBI lineage: Bacteria > Pseudomonadati > Planctomycetota > Planctomycetia > Planctomycetales > Planctomycetaceae > Rubinisphaera > Rubinisphaera italica. The sequence continues at coordinate 4,452,866 of NZ_SJPG01000001.1, read as the reverse complement.
GTTAGATCGAAAACACAAAACAAGAAATCAGCGGACGCCAATCCTCAATCTGTTCCCAGTCCCCTTTCAGGGCTTGGATTTGGTCATCAAATAACGGTAACGCACTCCGTTATCGTGCTTTATAAGAACATCAACCCAA